>DAHVFB010000066.1 GCA_027317185.1 Deltaproteobacteria bacterium | reverse complement strand
CCCACGGCGCGTAAAGCCCGCCCGGCAGCGTCGGACCTAACGCGTGCGCGTAGCCGAACAAGCGTGCGGCGTGCTGCGTCACCCACCAGTTGATGAACAACGCGGTGGTGGCGAAGCCCGCAACGCTGATGAGTTTGACCTGGGTAAGCCGCGCATTCGCAGCCCTGTTTGCGACTCGATAGGGACGATATTCCGCCATGACTATCTCTCCTGCTCCTCGCCCCTGTCACGCTGGCGCTGGCGCGCCCGCGTTTTGATGATGTCGTGCTCGCGCTGACGGCGGCGGAGGTCCGGCTCGTGCTCGGGCGAAAGCTCCCAAGTCCGTTCATCAATCCGCCGCGCCAACCCAAGCTTTTCGAGGTACCGAAGCCGCTCCGTCTCCTGATGGGCTCTTACCCGCGCGGTCTCGGTCCAAGGCTCAAACCCGACGTAGCTCACGACCCGATCGAGGCCGGCCCGCCGCTTGAGCGTCCGGTCGATCTCGGTCCATTGCTCGCGGTCAATGACTCGTTCCCGCGCGAGCAGAACCTCCCGCTCGGAGCGCGGCCCGAGCTCGCGCTCGATGAGCCGCTCGCTCAGCTCACGGATGCCGTGCTTGAGATACTCGCGGTCGATCTCCAGCACTCGGCCATCCTCGCGGAGGCCACGGATGAGCAGATGGACGTGCGCGTCGTCGGTGTTGTGGTGGTCGATCGCGACCCACTCAAGTCGCGTACCGAGATCGCGCTCCATTCCCGCAACCAGTTCGCGCACGTGACTGGTCAGATCGATCCGCGTCGCGTCCTCGGGCGAGACGATGAACGACCACATCAGCTCGTCGCCACGCTCCCACTCGCGGACGGTTGCCACGAGATCGAGGCCCTCGCGGCCAGCGTCAAATCCGAACCCGCGTTCGTGTTCGCTTTGGGCGCGCTCGCGAGAGAGATAGCGCGCATGCGCCTTCCAGCCACCATTGTGCCGGTTGCGACGGAATGACGCCTTCACAACCGAGCGGCGCGCATAGAACCGTGCCGCGCTCGACGGACTACGGCGCCTCGCGCCGCTGCCTGCGGTCGTCTTCGACTGCCGGCGAATGGTCCCCGCTGCGCGCACACGGCGCAGCATGCGCGCCCACCACGGTCGAAGCGGGCGCGGCCCGCGCGCCTGACCGGGCTTGAGTTGCCCGAGCCGAAGACCGGCTTCCTGATCAGCGTTGAGGTACTTCGGCCGGCGCATTGGCCTCCTCCTTCAACAGGTGGGTCAGCACCGCCGAAAGCCGATCCGGATTCTCCGGGGCGCTTCCGCCCATAGCCGCGATCAGCCGTCTCATCTGCCCGCTGGATAGGAGCAGCGAATGAAGCTCGCGAGCGCGCGTCCACGACCGCCACGCCCGCTTCGAGGTCGCCCGCTCGTCAAGCTTTTTGCGCCCAAGCCACGCGACTTGCGACCGCTCGCCGGCGGTGAGCGTCGCGGCCTCGCGCGCCGCGCTGAGCAGTACTCCGAGCAGGAAATCGGGCGGTTCCCGGTCGAGCCCGGCAAGCGCTACCAGCCCGCCCAGGTTGGCAAGGTGATGGACCCGAACCCCCTGTTCGCGCGTGTGTTCGCTCATGACCTTTCTCACCACGTGACTACCGGCTGGAGCGCCCCGCGTATGCTCGTAAGTGGGATGGGGCCGAAGTAGCGCGAGTCCCAGCTTCGCGGGTCGTTGAAGCCGAACAGCCAGACCTCGCCCGTACTCACGCGGCGGACGCCCCATGGCACATGCGCGAGCGGCTTGCCAGCGCTGTCGCGGGCCGCCGTGCGGCTGTCTTGAAACCTCGCACCGTTGACCGCAACCGAGCCCGGCTCGACCGCCACCACGTCACCCGGCAAAGCGCCGATGATCTTCGCGACCGGCTCGGCTCCCGCCGGGCAATCGCCTCTGCGAAGGTATCCGCGCATGAGTCCGTCACTCGCGATCGGCGGGGGCAGACACGCGGCGACGAGCGCGCCCCGGCCTGCCGAAGCGCAGGTCACAAGGCGGTAGATGCCGGCTGGCGCCGAGCTATCTGTGAGCGTGATTCGGAGATGAAGCACGCGGCCCAGACCAGAGAGGATGGCCAGTGCGATCAGCGCTGCCGCAGCGGCGGTCACGATGCGCGGAAGATGCTCGGACGGCTCGAAGAGCTTTCTACGCGCAGTGCGCGGCGCGGTGCTCAAGATGGCGACTGCGGCCCGAGTGGCACGGGTCACCATGGTGTCATGTGCCCCGTAGTGACCTATGGAAAAGGCGGGCAAGTGTCGTAGGAAATCGCGGGCGGCGGGCCACAGTGACCCGTTACCTTTATCTTGCCCTACGACCCAAGCCCCCGACCCCTGTCTCACGCCCGCCATTTCTTTCTCCTGATCCCCCGTGTCCCGCAAACGAAAACAACTCCTACGCCGCACCGCCGTTGGATATCGCCGCTGCAGCAACTCCGTTGGGTTTCGCAGCTCGACCGTTCACGTGACTCTTGCCGGTTGATTGATCCAGCTCCGAGCGCACCTGGCGCGCGAGGCGCGCCAGCGATTCCGTCACAGTCGCAGTTAGGTCGAAGCCCGCCGCATCCGTCCGTTTACGCAGCTCCTCCAACTCGATCTTGAGCGACGCCGGCACGCGCAGCGCGATCGTTTCGCTCTTCTCCTCTTTCCTTTTCAGCAATCCCATTTTGTTTCGTCCTCCTGATTCCGGCGAGAGCGGTTTACAATTTGTAAACGCGTCCGCCGTTACTCGCTCGTTCAGCGCCTGTACGGACCCGGAAACACCAGGTCCTGAGTCACCATCACGTTGAACTGGTAGCCCGGCCTTATCTCCAAGGTCGGCGGCCGATTCATCCCGTTTCCGATCATCTGCTGGCCTGCCGCGCCCATCTGCGCCGACGCGCCCGCGCCCGCCATCTCGCTCGCCATCGCCCACTGGTTCGGCTGGTAATAGCCGTAAGGTCCTACCGCTCCGCCCCCGCCGAACGTGGCCAGTTGTCCGACCATCTGCCCCGCGCTGATGAGGCTCATGAGCGCCGCCGTACCGAACGTGCTCAGGTAGTGGTTGTTGACCTCGTCGCTGAAGCCCGTGTAACCGCCCTGGTCCGCGCCCGGCATTTGCGGTAGGTCCATGCTCGAAGTGTCGGGAAAAATCAGACGCCGCCACGCAATCTGAACCCGCTGCTGACCATAAGCCGAGGCGTTCTGGTAAGCGCCGATGAGCCGGCTCCCCTGTGGGATCAGCAGGCTCTTCCCGCTGCGGCTGTCGAACACGTTCTCGCTCACCTGAGCGAGAATCGGCCCCGGCAGATCGGAGTTGATGCCGCTCACCAGCACCGCCGGGATCACGCTGCCCGCCATCACCGTGAACGGCGATGCCGGCGGCCGCAGCGTCACGCCCGGATCGTTGGAATCGCTCGTACTCCCGGTGAGGCTCGCGCCCCCTTCTCCGCTCTGCGCCCGCGCGATTTCGAGCGTGCCGCCGCTGTGGAACGCCGCCACCATCTCGGGCGCTTCCAAGGCCCGCATGTACTTGTCCTCGGCCCACTGCGCGTAGCGGCTCGGCGTCTTCGATGACTGCTGAACCCCGACTTGCGTCCTGACGGGCGGTGTCGCCGCCGGCGGCATTACTGCCATCGGCGGCGAGTCGCCTCGAACCGCGCGCGCCTTGAGCTCCTCAAGCTCCGCCTTGTCGCGCGCCGCCTGCCCCGCTTCCTCGTTCGCGGGCTGGGCGCTTGCCTTCTGCGCGTCCACTCCCGACGAACGGATTCCTTGTACCGCAAACACGCCAATCGCCATCAGCACCACCGCCGCCACGATCGGCAGCGAACGATTGAACCTGGCGCCGCCCTGGCGCTCCTGCTCGTCGTCGGGCTCGTGCTCTTCGGCGGCCTGAGATAGTTTCGCTTGCTCGTCGGCCATCGTCTTCACCTCGGCGAACCTGCGTAAGCGATCGTGGCGCGGTCCTGTTCACGTCCGACTCCGGAGACCATCACCGCCTGTGTGAAAAGCCGATCGACGACGTAGTAGTTGCCCTCGACCCGGTAGTTGACCATCTGCGTGCCGCCGCTTGCCTCGATCAGCAGCGCTGGCGCCTCGCTGGTCTTCATTCCGGGTGGCATCTGTATGTAAACGTGGCTGCCGTCATCGAACGCCCTTATCGGCTTGTACGGCACGTTGGGTCCGCTGACCTTGTACGAGAAGTTGAGCTGGGCGGGATCGGCGCTGGCGACTCGCACCACGTTGTCTGGGTCGGTGGACGGATCAACAATCGCCTCCCGTTTCGCCTTCGCAACCTCGGCGTCGGCCGCTTTCAACGCGGCTAGCAGCTCCTCGGGATAATAAAATTCAACCTCCTGCATCGCTCGCCCTCGCGATCGGAGCATCAGGTGATAGATATGTTTCGTCGTGTAGATGGTCAGATTGGTTTCGATGCCCGGCGTCTGCGGTTTGACCGCCAGATGCGGCAGCGGATTGCGCGGGTCGCCCGAGGACGCCGGCGTCGCCATCCAGCGCTCGCTGTCACCTATCGCCACGTCGGTGATGGTTTCGCCAGGCTGAAGTTGGATGTCGGTCGTGCGCAGTGGCGCGCAATCGACGACGGGTTCCGGTCCCTCGTTGTACGGATAAAGGACCTCGCCCGCTGTCTTGTAGGTTGGCCATTCTCCGATCTGCTCGTGCTGCTCGATCGCGGTACGCACCTGAGATGGCTGCTCAGCGAGGATTTGCGCCGCCGTAGGAGGCGGTGGAGTCTCGGTCTTCGGCGGAGCCAGCACGGCAAGGTTGAGCGGTGGCGGCGCAGGCGGTTGCTGCGCCGCGCATCCTCCCACCATCAGCGTCAACCCAATCGCAAGAACCATCCGCTTCATCGCGCTGTCCTCCGTAAACGTCCGTCCTAGCCTTGCTGCCGGGTCCACGTGATGTTGGTCACATAGAACCCGAGCGGATTGCTTACGATTCCATCGCTCGACGCCGGCGGTTTGATTTCCGTCTGCAACACGGCCTCCCACTGCGTCGGCGCTCCCGTCGTCACTCCGTTGAGATCGCGCGCCTCTTCGCTCCAGCGCACCTGGTAACTCTGCTGGGAAAGCTGGAGAATCGAATCGATCCGCACCGAAACGGTCTGCTTCTGCGCCATCTGGAACGGGTTATGGGCGAAGTTGTCGGAGTGGTAGTAGTCGTCAAGAAACCTATCCGCCGCGCCCCGCGCGTGCGCATGCAGCGACGCGAGCCGCTCCTCCTCGACCGCCGGATCGCTGCTCACCGAGCGCGCGTCGCGGATGAACGCCTCCACTTCCCAGTGCTCCATCCGCGCCGCCACCACCGGCATCGACGCCGGTGTGAGCGGCTCTGGAATCGTCATCGCCTGGCCGAGCCGATCAGTCACCACGACGTAAGGCACATAACGGCTGCGCAGGGCGAGCCACACGATTCCGACCGCGAGCACGAGGCCGATCGTCAGCGAGCAGCCAGCGGCTATCTGCCAGTTGCGCTTGCCGATCACGAGATCGGCGTAACGCTCGTCCCACTCCCGCCATCCCTGCACATAAGGATTCGCGCTCATATTGCTGCCCTTCACGCCGACGCCTCGCTGTGGAGCGGTCGAGCACGCATTGTGAAATTCGTGCTCGCACCCTGAGGGGGGTGAGCAGATTATGTGCCACTTGCTCAGCCTACGAGCGGGTGCCTATCGTCGAACCCGTCGTCTTGGCCCCAAGCACGGAGGCGCCGTATGGAAAGGGTGAACGTCGTGGAAAAATTCAATCTGTTCAGCGATTGCTGGAATCTCAAGATCGCCGCAGAGTTGAACGACTCCTACATCGAACTGGCGAATTTCGAGGACGAGTTCGTTTGGCATCATCACGAGAAAGAGGACGAACTCTTTTTCGTGATGAGGGGTCGCCTAGTTATAAAGCTGCGCGACGGCGAGGTTTGTGTCGGCCCTGGAGAATTCCTGGTCATCCCCGGCGGTGTCGATCACCTGCCGATGGCCGAAGATAAGGTTCATGTCATCTTGATCGAGCTGAAAACGACTTTGAACACCGGCAACGTCGTGGGCCATAAGACCGTCACCGATCTCGGGAAAATATGAGGTGCACTGGATCCGCTTGATCGCTTGCGCAACCTTTCCGCGTGCGAGAAAGGGAGCCCTGCGGCTGTCCTGCGGCGGAGGGAAGAAGTGCGCGACCATTCCTGCGCGCCGAATTGCGGGGCTAGCCCAGCCTTCCTCAGCGACGACAAGAATCGGCGGTTTGTGGACAGGGCGTGGACACAGACGGTAGCCACTTCGGCTACTAAATACAAAAAGCCACTAAGCTATTGTCAATTAAGGATTTTTTGGTGGGCCGTCGGAGACTCGAACTCCGGACCCGCTGATTAAGAGTCAGCTGCTCTACCAACTGAGCTAACGGCCCACCCGAAAGAGGTATTTGATAGCGGATATTTTGGGGTGAGTGAAGGGATTTGAACCCTCGACCACCGAGGCCACAACCCGGTGCTCTGCCAAGCTGAGCTACACTCACCGTATCTCGTCGATCCCACTGCGAACTTGCGGTCCGCCGATTGCTCATGGTGCGCCAGAAGGGATTCGAACCCCTGACCCGCGGCTTAGAAGGCCGCTGCTCTTTCCACCTGAGCTACTGGCGCGGAATCGGGGCGAGCCGATTTGAACGGCCGACCCCCTGCTCCCAAGGCAGGTGCGCTACCAGGCTGCGCCACGCCCCGAGCCTTTACGAGATAACATACCTGGTACGATGCCTCAACTCGCGGCCTTCGTTGGGACGCGATCGAGCGGTTGAAAGATACCGGCAACCGCCGAACGACTAACCTCCGGGCGCTTTTCTGAGGGGAAGGAGCGCAGGATTTAGAGTTGTTCGAGCGAGTTACTCCCCTGGAGGGGAGGAAGTAGGATTTGCATTTTGGAGTCGAGAAGCCGAGGCACCCAGATTTAAAGGCAGCGGAGGCAGTACTGGGTTATAACGCGGTCTTGCTTTTTCTCGATGCTCAAAGCGCGCGCTTGCGCTGCCCAGGTTTCGTGATGTTGCGAGCGAAGAGCTAATCGATTTGTATTTTGCGAATCGCTTTTAAATTCCATTATTTAGAGGTTAATTTCAGGCGTACAGGTGCGACAGTTTCGCAATTTAGGAAAGTTCGTTCTGCGCAAAAGGCTTGTAATCACGCAGCTTTTTTCGCGGCACATTGCTTGCTGATAAAAAAGCTGCACTGCTTTCCCGTCCCAAGAAGCAGTGGCACCTGTCCCAAGCAGGCCGGGCTACACGACGCCGGGGCTCCCCCAATCCCCGCCTCATAATGTAGCCCGGCCGTCTTTTCCCGGCTTCCGGAATTTAGCAGTTGCCGATAGCGTCCAATTCAAAATCAAATCCGAATTGGCGCGCCATTTTCAGCGAATCCGCGTCAGGTTCCGAATGCGTAGGATGCCATGCTGAGCACGCCGTAGGTGTAGCTCGCATGCAGGCATCGCCCGCGAGCGCCGACGCCGGCCGCGCCCGCCGCCACCATCAGGGGCAGCAGATGTTCCTCGCTAGGATGATTTTGCGCGGCATAGGGCGCGCGCGATCGATAATTTATCAGATCGCCGCTGCGGCCCTCGACGATCGCCGCGGTCAACCAATCGGCGAAAGCGCTCACCCATTGCGGCGCCGGTAGATTCTCGCGCCCGCGAATCTGGCCGAGATTGTGGGTCGCGCCGCCGCTGCCCAGCACCAGGATGCCTTCCGCGCGCAGCGCCGCGAGCGCCTGCCCGAGCGCAAAATGATGCGCCGGACCAAGCTGCGGTTGCAGCGATACCTGGATCACCGGGATGAGCGCGTCGGGATACATCAGGCGCAACGGACTCCACGCACCGTGATCGAGGCCACGCGCTGAATCTAGGCCGCTCTCGAAACCCGCGCCGCGTATCAGGTCCATCACCCGCTTGGCGATCTGCGGCGCTCCCGGCGCGGGATACGAGAGTTGGTAAAGCTCTTCGGGAAAGCCATAAAAATCGTGAATCGTGGCGGGCCGCGCGGCGCCGGATACCGCGGGCGCCGCGCTCGCCCAGTGCGCCGAGATACAGACGATCGCCTCGGGCTGGCCGAGTTCACCGCCAAGCTGTTCGAGGAAGTCGCGGGCCGGCGACGGTTCGATCGCGAGCGAGGGTGAGCCGTGACTGACGAAAACTATCGGTAGGGGTTCCATCCTTGCAGCAATCCTCCGCTCAATTCGGTCGCGAACGCGCCCGATCCCTTTTATATTGTCGCAAGCGGCTTGAACATGAAATTACTTTCGATCGATCACCGAACTTTGCTGGACAGGGCGGGCCGCTTTTGACAAGTTCCGCTTATAGAGAAGCTCTGCACCAGGCCCATCCTGTCATTCTGAGCGCAGCGAAGAATCCCGGGATTCTCCACTTCGCGGACTCTCCGTTCAGAATGACCACCTGGCTTGTGCAACGGTTCTATAGCAAGGGCCGGAATTGGTCTCGGCGAAGATCGATTTGAATCGCCTGGCGTTGCGCGCCGGTGCGATTGGTATCGTATGGTCAGACGGGAAACTGCTTTAGGAGAATGCTTCAATGGATATAAGCCCAATCGATGCCGACGGGCATCTGATCGAGACGGTCGATCAAATCGCCGAGTTCATGGATCCGGCGTTTCGCGACTACGGACCGGCGCGCGGCGTCAGGTCGTACTATCCGAGCGACGGCTGGGATCGTTCGGTGCGCTGGACGCTGGGGCGCTGGAACGTGGATGCGAAGGCCTTTTTGGAGATGATGGAAGAGGGCGGGCTCCGAAAAGCGGTGCTCTATCCAACCCAGGGCCTCGGGATCGGATGGGTTCGCGATCCGGATTTTGCGGTCGCCCTATGCAAAGCCTACAACGATTTCTTTTTCAATCGTTACCATAAAGTTGATCGCCGCCTCACCGGCGTCGCGCTGCTGCCACTGCAGGACGTGAGCGAGGCGGTCAAGGAGCTGCGGCGCGCATTCACCGAACTCGGCGCAGCCGGTGCGATGCTGCCCGCGGTGGGACTGCGCAAACCGCTGGGGCATCGCGACTTCTGGCCAATTTATGAGGAAGCGGAGCGGCTGGGCTGTATGGTTGCGTCGCACGCGACGGTGCGCGGACCGCATTACTTCGGCGCCGATGCGTTCGACTCGTTTATCGAAGTGCATACGCTCTCGCACGCCTTCGCCCAGATGACGCAGTTCACCAGCCTCGTTTTCAGCGGCGTGCCGGAGCGATTTCCTAAGTTGCGCATCGGTTTCATGGAGGCCGGCTGCAGCTGGTTGCCGTACTGGATCGATCGAATGCATGAAGAATGGGAAAAACGCGCTCAGGTGGAAGCGCCGCAGTGCCGGCACGATCCGGCGGAGTACGTCCGGCGCGGCAATCTCTTCGTCTCGGTCGAGAGCGGAGAGCGATCGCTGGCCGAGGTTATCCGCCGTTTCGGCGACGATTGCATAGTCTTCGCCTCGGATTTTCCGCATTGGGACGCCGAATACCCCGAAAATCTTCATGCACTGAAGCGGCGCGATGATATTTCGGAAGCGAGCAAGAGCAAGCTGTTGCACGACAATGCTGTCCGTCTGTATGGGTCGAAAAGCATGAGCGGCGCCACGGACTGATCAAGCCCGGATGCATTTTCGCAACTCGATTAAGGGAAAACCGATGATGTTCCGCAAATACTTATTGGCGATACTATTTTTAGTAGTCAGTTCGACGATCGCCGAAGCCGCTTCGGATACGCAGCCAATCCCGGCGGGAACTGTGATTACGCTGAAGAACTGGCAGCAATACCAACAGTATATGCCGGAAGGGATGCGCGTGCTGTTCGCCGGTAATGGCTTTTGGAAAATGCCGCCCGATTTTCAGATGGTGATCGGGCCTACCAGTTCGTATCCGTTGCCGAAGGAATATATCGCAAATACCGAAAAATACAGCGGTCAGGTGAAGATTGAGGATACTCCGGGCGGCGGCCATGCGATCACGGGATACGTGGCGGGCCTGCCGTTTCCCAATCCCGCCGATCCGCTGAAAGGCTACAAAATACTGGTCAACAACTGGTATCACTATGTGCCCTATCTGATCTGCGGCAATTCCAACCAGCAATTGCTTGAGGATCGCTTCGGCAACACCACCTCATCGCGGATGGCCATGGTCGATCGGCGGCTGAGCCATATCAGCGATGCGGGCCAGCCGATTAACGATCCACGCGCGCAGGGAATTGATTATAGCGAATGGGGGATGGTGCTGGAGCCGGAGCAACAGAAATATACCGAGACGCTCACTTTGTACTATGTCGATCCATCCAAGCCCGAGGACAGTTTTCTGTTCGCTCCCAATCTGCGGCGGGTGATTCGCGAATCTTCCAGCAGCCGCTGCGCTCCAGCCGCGGGCAGCGACTGGATTCCCGACGATTTCAGAGGGGGCTTCAACGGCGGCATCGCCCGCTTCGACGCCGACTACCTGCACGACCAGCCGATTCTCACCCTGATTAATGCCGACCCGGCGATGTTCGGCAATCGAGCGGCTTACTACCCGACATTTTTTCCCCGGCCAGAGCTGGGCAAGTGGGAAGTACATGATACGTACGTGATCAATATCGTGCGGATACCGTCGCAACGATCGGGCTACTGCTATGGCAAGCAGATTACGTACGTGGATAAGGATACCTACCTGATCCTGTGGAAAGACATTTACGATGCGGCCATGAAATTCACTAAAATCGATATGGTCGAGCACATCGCCGGTCCGGTCACGGGCGCGGGTATTCAGCGCGAGACGGTCAACTCCGTGCAAACCATCTGGGATCCGGCGCGGGCCCATCTGAGTTGGTGGGCAACCAGTGCGCCCGGCGGCAAGGAGCTGCTCAACAACGAGAATTGCCGCAATGTCAACGGCCAGAATTACGACGATGTGTCGCGCTACTCGACCTCGGGCGGACTGACCCAGGTGATGCGTTAGGCTGGCGCTTGGGTTCGCTGACGGATGAAGCCGCCGATTTGTTCGATCGCCTGCTGACCCTTGTCCAGCGTGGGGGCGAACCAGTGCCATACGTGCTGCATGTTCGGCCACACTTCGAGTTCGACACTGACGCCCGCCGCCTGCGCGCGTTCGCCGATCTGTTTGGCGTCGTCGAGCAGTACCTCCGAGGATCCGACCTGAATCAACAGCGGCGGCAGCCCGCGTAAATCCGCGTACAGCGGCGAGGCCAGTGGGATTCGCGGATCGCGGTCGCCGAGATACATTTTCACGAACATCTGAAGTATGTCGCGTGACACCAGCGCATCGCGCTCCGCGTTGGTCAGGGCCGATGCGCCGCTGACTGCGAGATCGACCCAGGGTGATATACAAGCTGCGGCGCCCGGCAACGGCAGTTGCTTATCGCGCAGATTAACCAGCGTCGCGATAGTAAGTCCGCCGCCCGCCGAGTCCCCGGCGATAGCTATTCGCGTCGGCTGATACTTCTGATCGAGCAGCAGCCATTGGTAAGCCGCGGTCGCATCGTCGACGGCGGCCGGAAATGGATTTTCCGGCGCGAGGCGATAATCCAGCACCAGGCATCGCGCCGCGGCTGCCTTGGAAAGCCGGGCGGCCAGCTCGCGATGCGATGCGATCGAGCCGCCCGCATAGCCGCCGCCGTGCAGATACAGGATCGTGCGATAGTGGTCCGCGTTTGGCGCCTGAATCCATTCGGCGCCGACGCCTGCTATATCCACTGCTTCGCTGGTGACCAGGGCGGCGCTGGGGAAGGCGCCGAAATGCCGGTCCAGGGCGGCGCGCACCTCGCCCGTGCTTTGCGCCCGCAGGCAATCCTGTCCAAGCTCACGCAGGCGCTCGATCATCTGTTTGAGCTGCAGATCGTCAGAGGTCGTGGAAGCCGCCATGGCATAGTCTCCCTGCGAATTGCGATTGGAAATCAGGCGCGGCGAATCTGTTTCAGCCGCCGGTTACAGTTCGATCAGCTTGGGCTGGGCGGCATTGTCCGGTGCCGACAAAAATTCATAAACCACGCGCTGAAAGGTCTCGCGCTTGTCCTTCATCGGGCTGTGCGCCGCATCTTTTATTACCGCCAGCCGCGAGTTGGCGATCGCTTCCGCGAGCAGGCGGCCGTCCTCGCATGGCACCAGACCGTCCTCGCGGCCCCATACAATCAAAGTCTTCGCTTTAATATGCCGGGCGCTCTCAAGCAGGCCGGGGTCTTCGAGCCGATCGCCCAGCCATCTCACCAGCACCTCGCGGTTGCGCCAATAGCGTTTGAATTCGGGCGAGTCCTTCACTTCCTGGAACTCGCCGCCGAAATCGGGATTGAACGAATGCGGCACCAGCACCTTTTCATGGCGCGCGAAGACCGCGTGACTGAAGGCCTCCTGATCCATATTGCGGATAGCCAGTTCCGCGGTGTGAGCGGCGTGCAGGCCGAGCGAATCGATCAGCACCAGGCGCTCGACCAGCTCCGGATACTCAGCCGCCGCACATATAGCCACCCAGCCGCCGACCGAATGTCCGACCAGCGTCAATTTCCTGATACCAATCGATTCGGCGAATTCATAAATGATTTTGGCATAGTCCCGCGGCGACTTGATCGAGGCGGGAATCCGTCCGTCCTGCCATCCGGGCAGCAGCGGCGCCATCACCCGGTTCGTCACTCCGAACGCGATATGAAAGCTGTCCCATAATCCCCAGCCTTCAAGTCCATGTAGATAGAGCAACGGTTCGCCGTGCCCGCCCTCCAGATAACGAATCGTCAGTGGCCCGACCTGAGCGGTCTTGCGACTGAAGACCGAAGCATATCCAGCGTAGCCCGCACCCATGTGTTCCTCACTTCGCGAGACGGTCGTGAATCTTTCGCTTAGGCCGTGATGTTCAGCCAGTTTTTGAAACACTCGATTTCGAAGAAAGAGCCGGGCGCGTCGGGATCGGCTTTGAAACCGCCGCCGGGAACCGAGATCGTAAAGCGGATCGTGTACTTGCTCGGCGCCACCACCCGGCTGCCGATGTTCAAGGCCGCGCCGGGCGCGTGCTGATCTTCGATTTCCGCGAATCGCCCGTAATTTTCGCGCATCGCAATCTGCCGGTTGCCGCCGCTTGGATCGAGCACTTCGATCGTCACTTCGGCATCGGCCGGCGCCTCGCGATCTTCCGCATCGGTGATCCGCAGACGCACGGCGCTGCCCCTCATCTCGTTGGAGGGGCCCACCAGGATCACCTCGTATGGGAAGCCATCGAGGCCCCAGTCCGGAACCTTCATTTCCCATCCTGCGGTAACCCGATTGCCGTCCGCTTCTTCGCGGAACGATCGGCTTACCTCCGCCGAGTCGCGGCCCAGGATATGGTTGAAATCCTGATAGAGGGGCAGTTTGCCGTTGCTGGTTTTGGTGGTTTCGCTCCTGACTTCGTATGCTTTGGCGGCGGCGGGCTTGGCAGCCGACGGTTTATCCTGGTTGAGGTGGGCCAATTTCGGGATCACGTGCTGGCCGAATAATCGCTTCGATTTAACTACCTTTTCATGCGCGAGATTGCCGACGTGAAACATGCCGAGGAAATTTCCATAGCCCGCGCCGCGCATATCCTCCTCGAGGTAGCGCGTCACCCATTCGGGATCGCCGCAGACGATAAAACCATCGCGACGCATCTGCTCGAACGGCGTGTTCGGACCGGGCACATCCTGATCGCGGCGCTTGCGATGGAGATACGATTTGTCGCTCGCATGACCGGGCAGGGGCGCGGGATTGATCACCGGACGGTTCAGGGTGCGGAAAAAGTAGTACAGCGCGTCACGCACCTCGGCGATCGCCTGATCGTTGGTCTCGGCCACGTGAATCAGCCGCGCACCCACGAACGAACTGTAATCGGGCCGCCAACCGAATTTTTCGTGCGCCACCTTCCGGTATAAATCGAAATTTTCCTGAAACTGGAGCGTCGGACCGAAAACCTGCGCGCCGGAGATGTGATTTTGCGCGGCGAACTCGATACTTTCCAGCGAGCCGGCCGGCATCCAGAAAGGCAGTGGGCGCTGAATCGGTTTCGGCCAGATGGAAACGTTGGTCACCTTCCAAAACTGGCCTTCATAGTCGAAAAGTTCCTCGGTCAGGCACTTCTGGATGATCTCGTAGGCTTCGCGCTGCCGTGCGTGACTCGAAAACGGATCGATATTGTACGATACGTATTCCTGCGGCACGCCGCGCACGATACCCGCAATAAAACGGCCGCCGGAGAGGCAGTCGAGCATCGCGAACTCCTCGGCGGTCCTAATTGGATTACGCAGCGGGATTACGTTACCGATCACGCCGACCTTCATCCGTTTGGTCCGCATGATGACGGCGGCGGCCATGATGTTGCAGGCGGGCTGGATATTTAGCGCGGTGAAATGGTGCTCGTTCACGAACACGCCCTCGAAGCCCAGATCTTCGCACATCGCCCACTCGTCGAGATGGTCGGCGTAGGCCTGGCTCACCACCGCCGGATCGCAGAATCGATTGGTGAACTTTATTTCGGGCCCATATTCGGGCAGCTTCGGATAAGTCAGCTCGTCGAAGGTGAAGAATTTCATGCTCCGGCCTCCTCGCCCTTGGAAGGGCAGCGCGGATTCTGATTAGCCAGATAGCAGCGAAGAGCGGTAACTGGCAAGTGCGATAACAGAAAGCAATTCGGCCGTATGGCCTGCGGGTATGATCGACTAAGCTGCGGCGCAGGCTAAAACGCGAAAACGCTGACGAAAGGATTAACCAACGATGGCGACGATAATCCCAGGCTCCGAGATTTTCGCGTTTCGACCGGTCGATGAATCGACGCTGCGCCGTGCCGCCCTCGATCATCTGAAACTGCACACCGTATTGGACAACGACCACGCGGCGCTCGACCCGATCACTTACGAGGTGATTCGGCATCGAATGTGGGCAACCACTCAGGAGATGGGCGACGCCTTCCGGCGCATGTCCGGTTCAGTGGTAGTGACCGGCGCCAACGATTTCAATTTTGGCATCATGGATGAGCTTGGCAATACGGTTCAACTCGGACCCTACAATCTGGCGCTGGGCGTGCTGTTCGACAGCGCAGTGAAATGGAGCCTTCAACATCGTGCCGACAATCCCGGAATCGAAGATGGCGATATGTTCCTGTGCAACGATCCCTGGGTTGGCGGTGGAATCCATCAGAATGATGTAGCCGTATTCGCGCCGATCTTCTGGGAGGGCGAGCTGTTCGCATGGACCGCGGCGACCGCCCATCAGCTCGATCTCGGCGGGGTGGCGCCGGGCAGTTGGACGCCACATTCGCGAAGTGTGTTCTGGGAGTCGCTGCCCACGCCGCCGGTGAAGATCGTGCGCGGCGGGCGGTTGCAGCGCGACGTCGAGGACGTCTATTTGCGCCGGTCAAGAATTCCGCGGCTGGTCGCGCTCGATCTGCGGGCGCAAATCGGCGCCAACTCTTTCGCCCAGGAGCATATGCGGGCGCTGATCCGAAAATACGGCCCCGATGTAGTCAAAGCCGTGATGAAACGGCAAATCGCCGATACTGAGGGGCGGCTGCGCGCCAAGCTGCGCGAACTGCCCGACGGATCGTGGCGATCAATCGCCTATCAGGAGGAGGCGCGCGAAGGTGACCGCGGCGTCTATCGGATCGTGCTGACGCTGACCAAGAAGCTTGATCATCTGACCTTCGATTTCCGCGGCACCGACCCGCAGGTCGAAGGGCTGATCAACTGCACCTTCAACGGCCTGCAGGGCGGTATCATCTGGGGCATCATGCCGACTCTGTGCGGCGATATCCCATGGTCACCGGCCGGCGTGATGCGCTGCTTCGACGTTATCAGCGAGCCCGGCACGCTGAATAACGCGAATTTTCCGGCCGGTATCTCGCAGGCGTCGGTGGCTTCCGGATGGTCCACGATGAACGCCACCATCGAATGCCTGTCGCAGATGCTCGACGCTCATCCGAAACGCCGTGAAACGGTGATTGCCGGATGCGAGGGTACGGTTGCGATCACGGTTTTCGCCGGGGTCAATCAGCACCGCAGTCCGTTCGTCGTAATGCTGATGGACACCAACGCGGGCGGACTGGGCGCGCGCATCGATCAGGACGGAGTCGACACCGGCGGTCAGGTGGCGATCACGATGGCCAGTATCCCCGATGTCGAAATGACCGAACTGATGAATCCGCTGCTCTATCTATGGCGGCGCGAGGAAATCGACTCCGGAGGGCCGGGCAAGTTCCGCGGCGGCGTGGGCGCTTCAATCTGCGTGATCGCCCACGGTACTGACGAACGGATGGCGATGGTGATCTCCGGATCGGGCAAGGCGGTCAACATGAATCCGGGCCTCGCCGGAGGCTATCCGGGAAACAGTCAAATTGATCTGGCGATCCGCAAGGCGGATGTCCGCAGCCTGTTCGCGCGCGGAATCGTTCCATCGTCGATAGATGAAATGCGCGGCGAGGTCGAGTACCTGCCCTCGCACAAGGAATCCTATTTCGACGCGAACGACGTCTATTATCAATTCTGGCAGGCGGGCGGCGGTTATATGGATCCGCTTCTGCGCGATCCCGAGATGGTGCTGCACGATATCGTCGAGTCACGCGTCTGCGTGCAAGCGGCGCGATCGATCTGCGGGGTGGCGCTCAAACCTTTGGGCCGGGAGATCGACGAACCTGAAACTGCGCGCCTGCGCGAGCAGATCCGGGCCGAACGCAAGCGGCGCGCGCGAGTCATGAAGCATTTCGAGTCCGCCGCCGCGAGCGCAACCGCCAGTATCGGGAAACGCCGGGACGACAATCTGGTTCAGATCGGTGAGGGTGAAACGGCGGTCCTGCAATGCCTTCATTGCGGGAAAATTTTGTGCCGGGGAAACGAAAACCACGCCGATTATCTGGCGATGATCGAGGGTGCGCCGGCCGAAGCCGGACCGCAAATATTTCCAAATCCCGCTTTGTTCGTGAATGTCGGGATCGTGTTCCGACAGTATTGTTGCCCTGGATGTTTCACCGCCTTGCTGACGCAGGTGGTGCCCGAAGATCATCCGCTGACCGGCGTGGTCAGCGCCATCCCATAGCCGATCCGAAGAATTTACAACCTGCGCGACATGCACGCGCCGAAGCAAAAGCGCGCGAGGAATATCCCCTAGGTTTCATTGAGCACAATCTGTGTCCCGCAATGGCACGGCCATTGCGGACCTTACTTGCGCCTGGAACATTCCGAAAAAAGGGAGAAGAGTATGCGCTACATCGTTCTTTGGATGCTTGGAGTTCCCGCCTCGGCATTGGTCATATGGTACGTGGTGGCGCATGTCCTGTGAGTTTGCTGCCCTGGCCTGAAAAAAACATCTGAATCCCCAGTATCCGGCCACCCGCGGCACCTGCAGGGTTTATTGATCGGTGGGCGGATCGAATCCGTGCACCACGTCGAAACCAGAATTAAGATTCGCTGCATCGGTCCAGCCGGCGGGCTGATCTGTGCCATCTGACGTCCTGGTCAGGCGGACTTTAACCGCCGCAACATTTTTATCCACTACCAGTATTCTTGATTGCTTCGGCGCGAAGAAGCATCCATTGGGAGGTGTTTTCCTGGTGGAGGTTTTCGGCAGCGCTTGCGCAAATTGAAGGTGGGGCAACGAATCACAAATCGGTGCGCCTTCGAGAATCGAATATTTTTCGCCCACTTCGACCGGAGTGGATAAAGCATAGTCCTCGGCCAGTGCGAGGGTGCGGGTAGTCGCCAGCGTCCCGAGAACGATCGCGACTGCGATGCCTGCGACGGATAAATTTTGCATAAGTGCTCCCTTGAATGCCCCTGCAATCAGGCTCGCAACCCCATGGTAACACGGCAGGTTTAGCCGCCTATCGGCAAGATTGTCGAAATGGGATAGATCGGGCGCATACGAAGAACCTCCTTTTCACGGCAATTTGTTGCTCAGAGCAATCGGAACCTGCCATAGGAACACGCGAAGTGGCATTGCAGACTCCGGAAGTAGCATAATTCGCCAGAAAGGCGCTGAACTCTGCTCTACGGCATCTTCAATGTCCTGATATGCGTTACTAAGCCATATACTGGCTTTATCATTGTAAATTTGCTTAGCTGGGAGAATGGACGAGACGCGAAAGGTCGATTCAGGAGTCAAGGCCAGATCGAGCGTGATGACGGTACGGGAACTGGCCGACTATCTACGGGTTCACCCGAGTACGGTATATCGACTGTTGCGGACTAATCAGCTGCCAGGATTTCGCATTGGCAGCGATTGGCGCTTCAACGTCGAGGTAATCGATCAGTGGTGCAGCAGGGAGGGGGCGGCGGTTTCGCAAGGATCAAGGGGCAGGAAGCGCGCGAGCAACGGTTAACCAGGATAAATCGTTCGATCCGCCATCTCGCTGCGGATGAGTCGCCCGCTGATTTCTGCATAAATCGCCGGTCAACGGTCTTTCTCTCGGCTTAGCTAGCTCTGTGGATTTGGCCCGATTACAATCGTTACGGCGATTGAATCAGGATTTTTTGTAAGCGGCTGATTGATGGAGCAAACTACAGATACCGGGCATTTCAAGCTTCTGTACGATCTCGGCTGTGCCTTTTCCTCGAAGATCGAACTGCCGGAATTGATTCCGTTCGTTATCGCCAAATGCCGTGAAGCGCTTGAAGCGGAAGGGGTTTCCGTCCTGCTGCTCGATCGCGATCGGAACGAATTGTATTTCCCGTATGTTTCGGGCGATGACGCGAAAGTCAGCGACACCCTGCGCCAGATGCGCTTTCGGGCGGATTTTGGAATCGCGGGCGCCGCGCTCAAAAGCGGCCGGCCGATTCTGGTCAAGGATGCGCAGAACGATTCGCGATTCTATGCCGGGGTCGATCGCGAAACCGGTATCGTCTCCCGCAGCATTATCGCGGTGCCGCTAACGTCGCGCCAAGGTCCGATCGGGGTGGTCGAGGTGCTTAATCGCCGCGATGGAGCCTTCTTTACCGACGACGAGCTTTATTTCATGGAAGCGGTCTCGGGGAGTATTGCGATCGCGATCGAAAATGCGCAGCTCTACGCGAAGCTTCGTGACTCCCGGGAATCTCTGCGCACCCAGGTAGGCGTACTGCGAAGAGATCTGGCGCGCCACGACCTGTTTACCGAGATGATCGGCACCGGCCCGCGCATGGCCGAGGTGTTCCGCCTGATGGAAGCCGCCGCCGCCTCCGCGATTACAGTATTGATCGAGGGTGAGACCGGCACCGGCAAGGAACTGGTCGCCCGCGGTATCCATCAGGCGAGCGCCCGCAGCGACTCACAATTTGTCGCGGTGAACTGCGCCGCCCTGCCGGAATCGCTGTTGGAAAGCGAATTGTTTGGACATCGGCGCGGCTCCTTCACCGGCGCCATCAGAGACAATCCCGGGTTATTCAGGGTGGCTGACGGTGGGACGGTCTTTCTGGACGAGATCGCTGATATGCCGGCCCCGATGCAGGCCAAGCTGCTGCGGGTACTTGAGGAGGGCGAGGTGGTCCCGGTGGGTGAAAGCCTGCCTTCAAAGGTCGACGTTCGAGTGGTGGCGGCTACCAATCGCACCCTTGGAACTGAAATCGAGCGAGGCACTTTCCGTGAGGATCTGTATTATCGCCTCGGTGCTTTCGCAATCAACCTGCCGCCTTTGCGTGAACGTCGCGATGACATTCCGTTGCTGGCCAGCCGTTTCATCAATGTTTTCTCGGCCCGCCATAACAAGCAGATTGGGGGAATTGAGCGGGAAGCGCTGGATTCACTGATCGCGTATGAATGGCCGGGAAACATCAGACAGCTGCGTAACGAAATAGATCGAGCGGTTGCCCTTACTCGCGAGGGCGAGATGATTCGCAGCGCCGCGTTTTCTCCCATCGTGCGATCTGATGGCGATGAGGGCAGGAGTACCGTCGAATCGCCGGCCATTGGCGCGCCGAGTGCGAAATCGGTAGATGGTCGCGGTGGGAATGGCGCCGGTAAGCCGTTGCGCGAAGCACGGGCGGCGTTCGAAGCGGCATATATCGGCGACGTACTCACCAAAAACGAGGGAAACGTTTCGCGCGCTGCGCGCGAGCTCGGAATTTCGCGGCCCGCGCTCCAGGAAAAACTCAAGCAGTACCTGCTCCGCTAAGTTAGCTTGGCATGCCCCTGCCGGAAAACTTGCTTTAACCGAACCCCATTTCGGAATTCGCCTTGTAAATTGGAAAGTTTTTGCCGCCATTGCAGCTGCTACCCGTGGCATGGCGCTTGCTCATACTTCTGTTTCGATTGATTTGGTATCCAGAGGGGGCCATGAACAGCAATTCGAAATTAATCCGCAAGAATCCCAGCCGTCTGGTTGGCCGCAGTGAGCGAGTCGGAAAGCGTCGGGAACCGATTAGCAGTGTCGAGACAGTGATTCTGAAGATCGCTAAAGTCCGCTATCTTGCCTTCCGCGAACGCTTCGGACGCGATCCATTTCCGGACGAGCCGTTGTTCTTCGATCCGTCCTTCGATGAGCCCACCGCGCCGCCCTCGGACGAGATGCGCGATCAGTTGCTAGCCGCCGCTTCGGCTACGCGATCCGATTGCGTTCCGCTGCTCAGATTTTTTGGCTTACAGTAACGAAACCACCAGCAACAGGCCGCGATCTTACCGATCGAATGGAGTGGGCGACCGGTAATCGCGGCCTGGGTTTCCTTAGATTTGGAGCGCCGTCCGCACCGCGGCGGCGATCTCGCCGGGAGTCTGCCTAATATCGACGATAATCGCGCCGACCGGCTCCTCCAGCGTTTCGAACTGACTACGAAGCAGGGATCGATTCATGAAGTGGTCACGGCGTTTCTCGAGACGCTGCGCGATCAGCGCCTGGTCGCCTTTCAAATACACGAACTTCACCGTCGCGGGATCGATCTCAAGCTTTTCCCGATAAGCTGCTTTAAGGGCGGAGCAGGCGACCACCGCATCCTGTCTTCGCGCGGCGAAGTTCTGTATCACGCTGCGTATCGAATCCAGCCACGGCCAGCGATCGGTATCGGTTAATGGTGTTCCGCGCTGCATCTTTTCCTTGTTTGCCGCCGGATGGATGTCATCAGCGTCAATAAATTGCCATCCGAGCGCCATGGCGAGTTGACTGCCAACAGTACTTTTCCCCGCCCCGGAAACTCCGGTCAGAATAATCACCATCGAGTCAGATTTTATCGTCGAGGGGCTGGCGATCAACTTTCCCGATGTCCTCTCTCTCACCGCCTTTCTTCGAGTACCCAATCATGTCGTATTTCTTTAAGAAAGCACGCGATCGCATTTCTGCGGAATATAAGTCGAAGATAAAGATAATTTAAGCGATTTTCAGTCTATCCACAGGATTAAGAGTGATAAAGAGCAAGATAATATAAGATTGCATATCAAATCATTAAAAAAAGGTGACTCCCATTCTCTTCCGATTGGATAACTATTGAAAACGGCGTTGATTCGACAATAGCAATAGTCTTTACTGAGCGTGGGTTTGGTTCTCAGAGGGGGGAGCCTGCCTGATTTAGCCGCCTGTCTTAATTACCAGTATCTCGTTTTAGCAGCCCTCAGCAGGTGATCCGGCGCGAGCCGAATTGCCGACAAATCAGTCCGGTTTTCAGCCGATGGTCATTTCTGTCGGCAGCTAACCGGCTTCATATCGCGGCGCGTTTCTGCCTGCTCTGGCGGGGCGTGTGCGGGGGAGGGGTTTTCAAATGGAGGGGAAAGGTGTTTCGAGCCTGCGAAGGCTCGCAATTGCTGTTCAAGTGGCCTGTGTGTTGATTTTGATGGGACATGCTCCAGCGATGGCAGCGCGTTTCGTGGATACGATCACTTCACCAGCCGATGGATCGACGGTTTCCGGAACAATTTCGATCTCGGTAAACGTAAACAATAAAATCCAATGGGTCGATTTTTATATCGATGGCAACTATTGGAAGTCGTCTCCGCCGTATACGTACTCCTGGGACACTACTTCAGTAGCCAATGGTCAACATACTATTTCGATCAAAGCCTGGTCGTGGAATAACCAAGTCGTTGGCACGCCGTCGGTAACCGTCAATGTCTCGAATACATCATCGAGCCCGTTAACGATCGCCGCACCAACCGCATCCTCTACTGTGTCAGGCACAGTGGGGATTACAGCCCAGGTTAGTTCGACCGTTAGCTGGGTGGATATGTATGTGGACGGCAACTATCTCGGATCGTCCCCGCCGTACACGCTTAGCTGGGACACGACCAAGTACTCGAATGGTGGTCACACCATTCTGATCAATGCCTTCGCTCAGCCTGATACCAAGATCGGCAGCGCGTCGGAAAGTGTCATGGTTAACAATATTTCGGCCACGCCCACCGCGACGCCAGCGCCAACGGTGGTTCCGACTATAGCCGCGACTGCTACTGCACAGCCGACGGCGACGCTGGCCGCCACTCCGCTACCCACGGCGACGCCGACTGCCACCGCCACGGCGAAGCCGACGCCGACCGCGACCGCGACGGCGAAGGCCACCGCGACCGCGACTGCGCAACCAAGCGCGACGGCGACCCCCGGCGGCAGCTTAGCGATTCAGGTCTCGGGTAATCATCTGCTCGACGGCAACGGCAACCCGATACGGCTGCTGGGCGTCAATCGCTCGGGCACCGAGTATCAGTGCGTCAGCAACGCCGGCATCTTCGACGGCCCCAGCGATGCCGCCTCGGTGGCCGCGATCGCCAGCTGGGATACCAATACCGTGCGGGTGCCGCTCAACGAGGACTGCTGGCTGGGCATCAATGGCGTCAACAGCGCCTATGCCGGAGTCAACTACCAAAACGCGATCGTCAACTACGTCAACCTGCTCCACAGCTACCATCTGTATGCCTTGCTCGACCTGCACTGGAGCGCGCCCGGCACCCAGTTGGCCACCGGCCAGCAGGAGATGGCCGATGTGGACCATTCGCCGGCTTTCTGGACTTCGGTCGCCAGCACCTTCAAAAACGATCCCGCCACCCTCTTCGACCTCTACAATGAGCCTCATGGCGCAGCCTCCACCTGGTCGGTGTGGCGCAATGGCGGGACCAGCTCCAACGGCTGGCAGATGGCCGGCATGCAAAGCCTGCTCAATGCGGTGCGCGCCACTGGCGCCACCAACGTGGTGGTGGCCACCGGCGGCAGTTGGGGCAATGACCTGTCGGGCTGGCTGGCCAACGAACCCAGCGACCCGCTCAACCAGGTGGTGGCCTCGATCCACATCTACGATAACAGCGGCTGCAACACCGCCAGTTGTTACAACTCGATGCTGGTGCCGGTGGTCAATGCGGTGCCGCTGGTGGCGGGCGAGTTCGGCGAGCACGATTGCGTCGACAGCACGGTGGTCGATCCGCTGATGAGCTGGTTCGACAGCTTCAGCGCCGGCTATATCGGCTGGGCCTGGGATACCGGCACCGGCTGGAACTGCTCCTCGGGACCCGGCCTGCTCAACGATTACACCGGCACTCCCAACGCCTACGGCATCGGCCTCCAAAGCCACCTCATCGCGATCGGTGGCAAGTAGCCGCTAATCGCTCCAACCTGGCCCGCTTCTCGGGCCTTCTTCCCCGGGGGGTT
>DAHVFB010000065.1 GCA_027317185.1 Deltaproteobacteria bacterium | reverse complement strand
CCGCATGTTCTGCACGAAGACGTCGCTGCGCGCGATAATCTTGAGCGCGATCGCGCGGTCGGCCTCGCGCTTGAGGTCGAGTTCGATCATCCGCTTGTTGTGATTGGCGGAGATGTAGAGCACCGAGGCGCCCTTGATCATGGGCGGGACGGCGTGCGAGAGGCGATCGCCGCCGGGTGCTTCAACCTTGATCACGTCGGCGCCCATCGCACCCAGCAGCTTGGTGGCCCACGGACCGACCGCCGCGATAGTCAGGTCGAAGACGCGAATGCCGTCGAGAATTTTAGCCATGTCACAATGCTGGAATTGTCCTTAAATTTGATATGGCATTGCCTTGGCCGAATGTCGAGGCACCGGACGGTCACGCAAGGCTCGCGCCTCTGCTGGAAAAATAAAAGCTGGCGGACTACATGTCGTAACGGATTGAACGTGATCCGCGATCGTCGGTGGAAAATGGCGGGAGCCGGGCGAGGGACAAGCGAATGGAATTTCATCTAATCCAGGCGGGCGCAGTCGGACGACGGAAAGAATTAGAGCAGGGGATGGCCGGTCAGCGCGATGACCTGTACCAGCGCTACCTGGAGGAAGTCCGCGCGTACGTGCAGGCGGCGGACGAACTCGGCTATGCGGGCTATGGCCACAACGAGCATCACCTGCAAATCGAAGGCTTCGAAGAGACCAATCATCCGGGCATGTCGAGCATGTTCATCGGCATGAACTCGAAACGCCTGCGCGCCAATACCCTGGGATACGTATTGCCGACGCATAATCCGGTGCGGGTGGCGGAAGAGATTGCGACGCTTGACCACGTCCTCAAGGGCCGGCTGGCGGTCGGCTTCACGCGCGGTTACCAGGCGCGATGGTTTCAGAATTACGCGGCGGTGCCGGGCGCCCGGGCGACCACTCCGGATTTGGCCAAGCGGCGTGACGAACAGGATCGGATCAACCGCGAGATCTTCGAGGAATCGGTGCGGATCGTGAAGACCGCGTGGACCAACGAGGTCTTTAGCTACGAGGGCAAATACTGGACATTCCCGCCCAAAGACCTGGTGCAAGCGCATCCGGCCTATCTCAAGTATGGCAAAGGGGTCGAGCCGGACGGCCGCGTCACTAAAATCGGGATCGCTCCGCGTCCGTATCAGAAGCCGCATCCGAAACTGTACGGCGCGTTTGCCCATAGCATGCGGACGATTCGCTTCTGGGCGCGCGAGGGCGGCAAGCCGATTGTTCTGGCCAACAATCTGGATTTCTGCAAAGGGCTTTGGGATGCGTACAAGGAAGAGGCCGACCGCGCCGGCCGCACTGTCGCCGAGGACGATATCGCCGCGTGGGGCGGGATCATCTCAATCGACCGCAACCGCGAGCGCGCGCTCAAAAAGCTCGAGGAGCATTGGTGGGTGTGGGATCAGTGGTTCCTGCCGTTCGACCAGGCGCGGCCGATGGCGATCGTGGGGACGCCGGACGAAGTCAGCCGGCAGATCGAGACCGCCTTCAACGCCTTGCGCTTCAACGAGGTCCATCTCCAGATCGGTCAGGGATACCTCGAGAAAGACGAGGTCGTCGATGAACTCGATTTGTTCGCGAACAAGGTGATGCCGCACTTCTCCTGAGGCGACGCGAACCGGCGTTCGGAACTCAGATACCAGAGGCGACGATCGACCAGAGGGTGCGACCCGGTGCGCCAAGCACCAGCTCGCCCAGCCGGCGGTTCCAGAGCGCCGAGGCGCCAAATTCGCCGCGCCACGACTGGATGCGCCGGGTGAAGCGATGGAGCTGATATTCCTGGGTGAAGCCGATCGCGCCGTGCACCTGATGGGCGATGCGGGCGACCGTGCCGGCGGCGTCGTTGGCGCGTGCTTTGGCGATCGCGCAGGCAAAGACCACGTTCTGGCCGGCGGCCAATGCGAAGTAGGCCTGCTGCGCCGCGACGCGCGCCGAGGCGACTTCGCCGGCGGCGGCGGCCAATTGATGCTGAATCGCCTGGAAGCCGCCAATCGGCTTGCCGAACTGCTTGCGCTGTCCGGCGTATTCCACTGAGATTTCCAGGGCGCGCGCCGCCGCCTCCGCCATCTGCAGGGCGCGCACCGCGGCACATCGGCAGAGCATCTGCTCGCGATCGGCCGCACCCCCGATCGCAATCGGTTGGGCGTTGCTGAACTCGAGCGTGTCGCGCGGCTCGGCCGCCAGGTTGACGCCGGGAGTAATCGCCGCGGCGCGCGGATCGAGCAGTAGCATCGCGCCACCGGCCATCGCGACGACTCCAGCCGCGTTGCGCCCCCACGGCACGCGCTCGAGTCGCCCGCTGACGCGGCCGTCGGCAATCGACAGCGCTTCATTTGCGGCGAATGAAGCGAGCGACAGCGGACCCGTCGGAGGCTCGAGGTGGTGGCGCGCGAGGAACCATCCGGCCAGCGCGGTCTCGGCGATTGGTAAGGGCAGGGCGGACGCGGCTGCCGCACGCAGCACCGCGGCCTCGATCTCGAGCCCCTCGGCCAGATCACCGCTCTCCGCGAGTGCCGCCGGCTGCAGGAAGCCCTGTGCTTCGAGCCGCTCCCAGAGCGCACCGGCCCACGCGCCATGTTCCGCGGCCTCGATCACATTCGCGGTCAGCGCGTCGGCGAGCGTACGCCGCACGGTATCTTCGATCATCGCGATGTCACTCATCAGCGTAACCCCAAATCGCGGGCGATTATGCCCCGCAATATCTCGCGCGTTCCGCCCCGGATCGAGAATGACGGCGCATGCAGCACCGCTTCCGCCAGCAGCCGCCTGAACTTGTCGTCCGAGGTCGGATCGGCCGCCGGAACGATTTCGCCGAGCAACCGGTCGCCGATATCCTGCTCGAAGAGCGAACCCATCTCCTTGACCAGCGCGGCCTCGAAATTCGGCGACTCACCCTGGCCCAGCCGCGCCGCAATCGACATCGACATCCCGCGCAGCGGTACCAGCCGCGAAATCATAGATCCGATGAGCGTTGCGCTTTCGGCGGAGGGCTGTTGGCGGGCGAGATCGGCGAAAGCCTCCAACAGCACAAACGAGGACAGGAAACGCTCTGGGCCGCTGCGCTCGAAAGCGAGTTCGCTGATTACCTGGTCCCAGCCTTTGCCTTCGCTACCGAGCAAAGCGTCGGCCGGAACTTGCACGTCCTCGAACAGCAGTTCGTTGAAGTCGTGAGCGCCGGCCATATTGATAATCGGGCGAATAGTCAGCCCGGCCACATCGAGCGGCACGAGGATCTGGCTGAGCCCCTGCTGGCGAGCGGCGGGGTTGTCGCTGGTCCGGCAGAGCATCAGCACATAGTGCGATTGATGCGCGTACGACGTCCAGATTTTGCGCCCGTTAATCACCCAGCCGTCGCCCGTGCGAGTGGCCCGCGTCCGCACGCTGGCCAGGTCCGAGCCGCTATCCGGCTCGCTCATCCCGATTGAGCAAAAGCATTCGCCGCGCGCGATCGCCGGCAACACCTGCTGACGCTGCGCCTCGGTGCCGAAACGCAGCAATTGCGGACCGGTCTGCCGATCGGCAATCCAATGGGCGGCGGCCGGCGCCCCCGCGGCGAGTAGTTCCTCGATCACCACGTAGCGTTCGAGCGAGCTGCGTTCGCCACCGCCGTAGCGCTTCGGCCAGGTCATCCCGATATAACCGGCGCGTCCGAGACGGCCGCTGAAGGCGGCGTCAAAATGGCTCCAGGAGTCCGCGCGCGGTTTCGCGATCGAGGGGTCGTTGGCCAAAAATTCGCGGATTTCGGCGCGGATCCGCGCCAACTCCGGCTGGTTCATTCGGCTGTCGAAATTCGGCGTTTTCATAATTGATTACCGCGGAATCGGCTATCGGATCGCCCGGTGGCGCCGACCGACCGGTCAAAAGAAGGGTATTATCGCGGCAAAGATCGGTGCGCGACGCGATGAGCTAAATTCCCCTGCTTACGGAATAGCGAAGCATCGAGTATCTCAAAACGGGGGATTCATGCAATCGCGTCCGAATCGCCACAGGCGCGTCGAGCCGGCCCCACGCAATCCCGTCTCAGGCCGCCCGATCGGGCGAGGGCTGCGTCGAGCGCCGCCTGAGCGCCAGCGCGCGATACTTTTCGCGCAACGTGACGAGCGATTTGGCGGGATACTTCCGCGGCTTCCGGGTCCATGTGCGGCCTATTTTCTGATATTCGTTTTTGGGCGTCACGATTGAGCGGAATCCATCGATGCGGAAAACTTCCACGGCCTGACTCCGGAAACCAAACACAGTAGCTATTACTTCTGGTCGGCCGCAAGAGGAACAGACGCGCTGGTAGTGGGCGGCGCGCACGATCCGCGTGATCGCCTCAATACGAGCGGGGCAGGCCGAGCAGATGCTCCGCGACGAAGCTCAAGACCAGGTTGTTGGCGATGGGCGCGGTGCGATAGAGACGCGCCTCGCGCCATTTTCGCTCGACGTGATATTCCTTGGTGAAGCCGTACCCGCCCAGCGTGGTCATCGCGGCTTCGCCCGCCTCCCATGCGGCTTCGGACGCGAGGTATTTCGCCATGTTCGCCTCGCCGCCGCATGAAACTCCCGCGTCGAAGCGCGCTGCCGCGTTGAATCTCATCAGGTCGGCGGCCTGTACTGAAACATGGGCCTTGGCAATCGGGAATTGCACGCCCTGGTTCATGCCGATCGGGCGGTCGAAGACCCGGCGCTGATTGGCGTATTGCGTCGCAAATTCGACGAACCAGCGGCCATCGCCAATCGATTCGCTGGCGACCAGGATACGCTCGGCGTTGAGCGAACTGAGTAGATAGGAAAATCCTTTGCCCTCTTCTCCGACCAGCGCGGCCCGCGGGAGAACGAGATTATCGATGAAGAGCTGATTGGTCCCGTGATTGACCATCGTCGCGATCGGTACCGCCTTGAGCGCACTGCCGCTTTCCTTGATATCGACCAGGAACAGGCTCATCCCGTCGGTTTTCTTTTTCACCTGGTCGAACGGCGTGGTGCGCGTGAGCAGCAGTAGCATGTCCGAATGCTGGTAGCGCGAGGTGAAAATTTTCTGTCCGTTGATCACGTAGCTGTCGCCGTCGCGGCGCGCGAACGTCTTGATACGCGGAGTTTCCGATCCCGCGTCGGGTTCGGTGACGCCGAATGATTGCAGGCGCAGTTCGCCGGACGCGATGCGCGGCAGGCAGCGCGCCTTCTGCTCGGCGCTGCCGTGTTTGAGTATTGCCGCCATCGTGTACATCTGCGCGTGGCAGGCGACCGCATTGCCGCCGCTGTGATTGATCTCCTCGAGGATCAGCGACGCTTCGAGCATGGTGAGCCCGGCGCCGCCGTACTCCTGCGGGATCAGCGCGGCCAGCCATCCGGCTTCGCTCATCGTTTTGACGAATTCGTCGGGATAAGCGTTGCGCTCGTCGCACGAGCGCCAGTAATCGTTGCCGAACCGCGCGCACGTGGCGGCGACCGCGGTGCGAATCTCTTTTTGGCTATCGGATAGTTCGAAATCCATGGCTTGCAGCTTAACTCACTGTCCGGCGAATTGTTAAGGCGCAGCGCCGCACGTCAGCGATTTTTCCAGATGGGCGCGCGCTTTTCGTTGAAGGCCGCGATACCCTCGAGCCGATCTTCGCTGCCAATCAGATTGTTGTATCCAGCGATATCGAGTGCATAGCCAGTCTTGAAATCGCAGTCCTCGCCGCGCCCGAGCGCAACCTTTACCGTTCGCACGGCCAGTGGAGCGCTCGCGGCAATCTGTTCGGCCAAGGTGAGCGCCGTCGCCAATGCGCGGCCGGCCGCGACCACCCGGTTGACCAATCCCCATTCGTAGGCGGTCGCGGCGTCGATTGCGCGTCCGGTGTAAATCAACTCGCGGGCGCGGCGCACACCGATGCATCGCGCGAGGTGCTGGATTCCGCCGCCGCCGGGCATGATGCCACGGGTGACTTCCTTGAGTGCGAACTCGGCGGTTTCTGAAGCGACGATGAAGTCGGTGCCGAGGGCAATTTCGCAGCCGCCGGCAAACGCATAGCCTTCCACTGCCGCGATTACCGGAATCGGAAAATCCCACAGCGCTCGGAACGCGTCCTCGATCAGATGATGCTGGCGATGCCACTGTTCGTTGGACATGCCATTGCGCTCCTTGAGATCGCCGCCGGTGGAAAAAGCACGGCTGCCAGCACCCGTAACGACCATGCAGCGCAACGCGCCGTTGTAAGATTGTTCGCGGAACAGATTGAGCAGCTCCTCGATCATCCCGGTGTTCATCGCGTTGAGCGCGCCCGGACGATTGAGCGTCACTACTGCCACACTCGCCGCATCACCTGGCCAATCCAGCTTTAGAGTATTCACAGCGCTTCGACTAGCTATTGGTCCGGTCGGGACGCTCGAATGACGGACCCGAAAACCCGGTGCCGAATTTGATCCGGGTGTTGCCGGTATTCATTCCGCCGTCAACCACCATCGCGGTGCCGGTGATCCATTCCGCGTCGTCGCTGGCCAGGAACAGCGCCATCGCGGCGATATCCTCGGGACGTCCCGCACGCGGAATCGGCTGCGACTTCGCCATGCTGCTGCGGGCCGCGTCCTCGCCACCACGCATCCCGCGGTAGACCAGGGGCGTGACGACTCCGCCGGGACATATACAGTTGACGCGAATCCGGTCGCGGCCGAGTTCGATCGCGGCGCTTTCGGTGAGACTGACTACGGCGGCCTTCGCGGCGCTGTAAGCATGCAGTCCGGCGACACCGCGCAGGCCGGCGATCGATGACGTGGAAATGATCGATCCGCCGCCCACCTTGCGCATCGGCTCAATTGAGTACCTGATGCCGAGGAAGACGGCGCGCGTCAGGATGACGAAGCTCTTGTCCCAGTCCGGCGCGGTGATCTCTTCGAGGCGGCCGGTTGCTCCGCCGATACCGGCGTTGTTGTAGGTAATGTCGAGGCGCCCGTACTCGCGCACCGCGCGATCGATCAGCGCCTTGATGGCGGCGTCGCTGGCGACGTCGGTATGCTGGAAGACTGCGCGGCCGCCGCCCGCCGCGATCTCGGAGACGGTGGCTTCAGCCGCCTGCGAATTAAGATCGGCGACGACCACTGCCGCGCCCTCCTTGGCAAAGCGCAATGCGGTCGCGCGTCCCATACCACTTGCGGCGCCGGTTATTACAGCGACTTTTCCGTCGAGCTTGCCCATATGCACTCCTTGATGGGAAAATATCCGTCGTCACAAAATCTATTCGAGTTGCCCGAAAATTGACAACAACAAAACAACGAGCATTCGCACGGCCGGGCGTTTCGCCGTGCTGTCGCCCTTGGCCGCGCACGTGGCGTCCCTGCGTCGCCGCATTCCGAGATCAGGAGAAGGGCGACGAGCGAGGTTTCCCGCCCGGCCCGCTGTAGGTGGCCGTGTAGCCCGGCTCCCGCTCAAATCTCACATGCGGCATCTTCGCACAGAGCATCTTCCATGAAGCGATCAGCTCGTCCTCGGCGCGGTAATCGAACGGATCCTGCAATATCTTTTCGTCGCTTCCGTTCGCCGGCAGGGGATGATCCTTGAGCCAGATCGCCGTAATCGCCAAGCCGCGTTCGGGTGCGACGACGTCGGTATAGCCTAGTTGCGTGCGAATCTTGGTCAGGTCCAATACTCGATGTGTCGTCCACGGCTGTGCGATCATCGGACGCGATGGCACCGCGAATTCCCTGGGCATAGAGACAATTTCTATCTCGTAGTTAAGCGTCCGTGCGATTATATCGATCGTTTGCCGCAGCGTGAGCATCCGCTCGTCACCGCAATTGTATATTTGTCCGGCCGACGCTTCCGGCCGATCGACCGCGAGCAGCACCGCATGCGCCGCATTCTCGACATACGCCGAATGATTCAGCGTCAGCCCGCCGTCCGGTATGATGATCGACTTGCGCCCGTCTAGTATCCGCCGCACAACACACCATTCGCGCGGTGCAATCTGGTACGGTCCGTACAGGAATGGATAACGGAAATGCGCCGCGCGCGGATGCTTCTCGAACACCGCCTGTTCGGTCTTCGCGACGCGCCAACCCTTGCCGTCTTCTTCCTCGACCGGCACCACCGGGGCATCCTCCGCGGACGGAATTGGCATGCCCTCAGGTTGCAGAACCGCCGGGTTCATATAGCCACGATAAGCGGGCGCTCCGCCGATCGAGATGAAACGGCCGGTGCGGCTCGCCATGATCTCGGCGATTCGCCGCAGGCGCCCATAGGCGGCTATAGTCAGATCGAACGTACGGGTGCCGATCGCGGCGCGCAGCGCCTCTTCGGAGAACGGATCCGTATGAATATGTTCCACAGTAGCCGGAATCTCGGCTACTTCGTGCTTTCCGCTGTGGAGCATCGCGACACTATAGCCGCGGCTCAACAGGCCATTGACTATGTAATGACCGCTGGGTCCCGTGCCGCCGATTACAAGCGCTTTCAATGTTGGCACTCCTGCGTTACCTACTTACCGCGGACGCGTTTGTTGCCGATCGTCGTACTTGCGTATTCGTCAACCGCCGCGTGCGCTTCTTGATCGGCGGCGAGACCGCGCGCGATATCGCCATCGGCGTACGACGTCATCCCGGCACCCATCACGCGCGCGATCGCATTGACGTGATCCTTCGTGATCAGCATCGGGACCACTGGCTTCGCGGCTAATTCCCGCGCCAGATCCTCGACTTCTCCCTCGAGCCGATCGAGCGCGACAACGCGATTAATCCAGCGCCATTCCTTGGCCTCTTCGGGGGTGAAGCGGCGGCAGGTCATAACCAGTTCCTTGGTCACGGCGGGACCGATTTCGCGCACCATGCGGGGAATCGCACCCCATGAGTACGGCGCCCCCAGATCGACCTCCGGGATGAACATCACCGTACCCTGCGCGACGATGCGCAGGTCGCACGAGGCCATCAGCAGGACGCCGCCGCCCACCGCCGCGCCATGTACCTGGGCGATTGTCACGGCCTGCATCTGCTCGATCGCCTCGCACAGCCGCGTGCCGATTTGTCCGGCCTTGCGCCGGCCGATCCAGCTCGCGCCGCTTTCCACGCGGGTCTCCGCGCCCGGCAGACTCTTCAGGTCCGCGCCCGCGCAAAAGGCGCGCCCGGCACCTTTGAAAATCACCACGCGCAGCTCGCGGTGGCTGTCGAGCCAGCTCACCGCCTCGAGCATCTCGCTCATCACGGCGTCATTGATTGCGTTGAGCCGCTCGGGCCGATTCAGCACCAGGTGCCCGATCGCGCCGTTCACCGTCGCAGTCATCGTACTATATTTCTGCATATCCATAGCATTTTCAGTAGTCATAGTAGTCATAATTGTTCGCTCGATGAGTCGGCAATAAAAAGTACATGGACTTTCATCGCGGTTCCTCGACCCGGGCATGGGCCAGCCTGGGCACTTCGCCTCTCTCCGTTTCAGTCGATAGTCCAGATATTGACAGTATGCAAGCCGTTCGAAATTCGCGTATGGTCGGAAGAGGCCGATCGATGGATGCGCTCGCGCGCTGGCGATGGCGTACGCGCGTGCGGCGGGAAGGGAAATCATCGGGATGCGACGGATCAGCGATAGTTACGAACGGGACTTGCGCCTGAGCTACTTGATTCACGACGTCTCACGCCTGCGGCGCGTCACCTTCGATCAACTCATGAAGCCGCTCGGCGCGACGCGCGCCCAATGGTGGGTGATCGCGTTTCTTTCGCGCCAGGACGGCATGATGCAGACGCGGCTCGCCAACGAACTCGACGTCGGAAAAGCCAGCCTTGGCGGGCTGATCGATCGACTCGAATCCGGCGGATGGGTGGCGAGGCATCCCGATCCTGTGGATCGGCGGGCCAAGCGGATTTATCTTACGGCGAAGTCGCGGCGGCTTTTGCGCGAGATGCGGCGCGTCGATCGCGAGTTCAACGCCGTGATGCTCAAGGACATCAGCGCCACCGAACGCGACCGCATGGTCAATCTCCTGTCGCACATCAAGAACGCGATCGTGCGCGCGAGCCCGCGGGGCACCGTTCACAAGAAGCTCCGGGCGGGCGCGGCAAAACCGGCGATTGGCGCGCGGGCCTCGGCAAATGGTATGGACCTTTACTAAATCCGGGAAACGCGCTAGTTGAGGCGCTTGAGACTGATTCCGGCGACGCGCTCGCGCCCGAAGAGTTGAGCACAGGATGATTTCAGCCAAGCCCTTGTTTGAAGAACTGATCCTTTCGCTGCGCAACGTGATCGCGCCGGCGATCCCGGATCCTTATCCGAGGACGCAAGCCTACATGGCGGCGGTGATCCTCGAGTTTCTCGCCCGCCAGGTCGAGGAGCGCTCGGATATCGCGGCCGGCCGCAGCCGCGCCCTCGCGTCGCTGTTTGCCGATCTCGCGAAAATACCTGGCGTTTCGATCGGAGATAGAGCGGGCGGTCAGCATGACGATGAGGCGCGACTGGCGAAACTTATCGAGGATCTATATGCACAGCGCGAGACGATCGGCGAAGCGGCATTCGTCGCGGCCCACGGACGGGTGCGCCGCGCGCTGCGTGAACTGCTCGACCTCGATCTGATGATCGCCGGAAAAAGCGAGACCTAAACGATGGCGCAACAACCGACAATCCAGGACCGGATCGTTGACTACCTGAAAACCCGTTTGCCGGAAGCGCACGACCTGGTGCTTACCGATTGGGTCCAGACCGCCGTCGGATGGTCGCACGAAATCTTCGTTTTCTACGCCAATTGGAGCGAAGACGGACGGCCGATGCGCCGCGGCTTCTGCTTGCGCAAGGATCCTGGCACCGGCTTGCTGCGCGAGTTGTCCAGTCTCAAGGAACAATTCCTCGTGATCAAGGCGCTCGAACCCACCGCCGCGCCCACGCCCAAAGTCTACTGGCTCGAGGAAGACCCGGCGCTCATTGGTGGACCGTTCCTGGTGATGGAAAAAGTCGAGGGCGAGGCCACCAACCCGTGGTCGCGCGCCGGCAAGCAATTCTACGCCGAAGCTGCGAAGCGCGGAAAATTGCCGCGCAGCTTCGTCGAGGCGCTCGCCTCGCTGCACAATCTGGATTGGCGCGCGGCCGGTCTCGATTTTATCGGCGTGCCAGGACCCGGCAAGGACTTCGCCCTGCGTGAGATCGCCAAGTGGGAGAGCTTGATTCACGCATCATCGAAGAAGCCCGAGCCGATTTTGAGCGAAGTGATCATGTGGCTCAAGGCGAATGCGCCCCCGGTCCAGCGGCTCGCTTTCGTCCACGGCGCTTACCGCACCGGCAATCTGATGATCAAGGACGATGCGATCGCCGCGATTATCGACTGGGAATTGCAGGTTATCGGCGATCCGATGTACGACGTGGCTTACGTGCTCTCCGACCTCAACCGTGAAGGATCGCCGCTGCTATCGTGCGTCGTCGAGCGCGATTTCTTTATCGACTACTATCAGCGGCTAACCGGGCTGGCGATCGATTTTGACGCCTGCCGCTACTATCAGGTGCTCTACCTGATGCGCACGGCGGCCTTCTGGCTGAGCGCTTCGGGATTGTTCGCCGAAGGCCGCAGCAAGGATCTGCGCCTCGCTCGCACTACCTATTCGGTCCCGGTGGTGCTTGACATGGCGGCGCGTGCACTGGGATTCTGACCCCACATTACCCACTTGCCATTGACTATTCAGCCGATACGCTGAAAAGGAGTCCTGCGATGCTGACTCGTTTCGACGAAATGATGTGCCATCAACTGCCCGTCACGATGGATCATGTGCACACCGATAATCCAGAATGGACCGAGCGCATCTACGTGAGCATCTATAATGTTCGCGACAAGGATACTATTCTCGGCTTTGGCGTCGGACAATATCCGAACAAGAATGTCCAGGACGGCTTCGCGACCGTTTGGCATCGGGGCAAGCAATATAATTTTCGCGCTTCGCGCACCCTGCGGCCACGCGTCGACGAAGTGAAAATCGGACCGCTTTCGGTCGACTTGCTCGAAGGGCTGCGGCGCTTTCGCATGCGGCTGGACGATAATCCGTCGGGCATGAGGCTCGACCTCGAATGGATCGGCGCGATGAACCCGCATGAAGAGGCGCACGATCGCCGCGAAAGCGGCGGCAAAGTCGTGCAGGACATTTCGCGCTTCGACCAGGTGGGGCGCGTGCGCGGCACGCTCGAATTCGGCGGCAAGACGATTACGCTCAGTGAAGACGCATGGTGGGGCCATCGCGATCGTTCATGGGGTACGCGCCGCCCATTGCGCACCGACACCTCCGACGCCAAGCGCACGACCTTTGCGCCCTTTTTGTTCAGTTGGTCGGTGGCGCAGTTTCGCGAATATGCGTTGCATTGGCGCTTCGTTGAACGCGGTCCCGGCAAGTATAGTTATTTCAGCGGCGAGAAGGTCGCGCCATGCGGCACGCCGGAGGATCCGGGCTGGCATCTCGAGCGCGCCGAACAGGAATTTCGCTGGGACGGTTCAGGTCCTGTGCAGACTCTCAAGGGCGGCGATATCGATCTTCATTTCCGCAATGGCGAGACGCGATCGGTCTCATTCGTTACTCATACGCCGCGATGGCATCTGAAGGGCGGCGGCTACGGCGGCTATCACGGATGGTATCATGGCGACCAGAAAGGCGAATACCACTTCGAGCATGACGTATGGGATCTGGGCGATCCCAAGGTCCTGGCCGAGGCGAGCACCCTCAGCGATCATCTGATTGAATGGCGCTGCGGAGACGATATTGGTTACGGCATAATGGAATACGGTGTCGGTCCGGGCTATTACAAGTACAAGGATATTCAGCATCTGCCGACTTTCTGAGGCCGATGCAGTATCCATCGATAAATTCAAAGCCCGCTTCCGATCACTGATCGGAGGCGGGCGTCATTATCCGAGCGCCTTCGGGCCGCAAGCGACGACGCTGAAGATTGATCAAGTCTGCAGCACGGCAGGCGAAGGCTTCGGACCGCGCCTGAAGAACCGCAAGCCCCATAGACGAACGCGGTCAAGATAGAGATATATTACCGGCGTTGTGAACAGAGTCAGCATCTGACTGACTATCAGTCCGCCGACGATCGCCACGCCGAGTGGCCGGCGCAGCTCGGATCCATAGCCGGTGCCCAGGGCGAGCGGCAGACCGCCGAGCAGCGCCGCCATCGTGGTCATCGTGATCGGCCGAAAGCGCAGCAGGCACGCCTGAAAGATTGCGTCCTCGGGCGACTCGCCACGGACGCGCTCGGCTTCGAGTGCGAAATCGATCATCAGGATAGCGTTCTTCTTGACTATTCCAATCAGCAAAATAATCCCAACCAGCGCGATGACGCTCAAGTCGATGCCGCAGATCTCCAATGCAAGCAACGCCCCGACTCCGGCCGACGGCAGCGTGGAAAGAATCGTGATCGGATGAACGTAGCTCTCGTACAGAATCCCCAACACGATATAAACGCTGAGCAGTGCCGCAAAAATCAACATCGGCTCGTCGGAGAGCGAAGCCTGAAAGGCCTGGGCGGTACCCGCGAAGGTGCCGCGAATGTCAGCCGGCATGTGAATGTCCCGCTCAGTGCGATTGATCATATCGACGGCCTGTCCGAGCGAGGTTCCGGGCGCGAGATTGAATGACACGGTCACGGCGGGAAACTGCCCCTGGTGGTTCACGGCCAGTGGCGTGGTCGATCCTCCCAATCGGGAGAAAGCGTCGAGCGGTATCATGCCGGCTCCGCCCGAAATTTCTGCTGAAGCCGCGGTCCCGATTACACTTACGCCGGCGCCTGGCGCGGACGCGGCACCCTCTATGATCGCCGGTGCGGTCAACGCATTACCAATCGATGAGGTCGAGGTTCCGCTACCTGGATTCACAAGTGGCGCGATTGAAGGAGTTCCCGCTGTACCGCCGCTGTTAGTAGTGAGTATTCCACTGGACAATGGCGATAAGGAGCTGGTAGTGCTCGAAGTTGCCGGAGCCACAGACGGTTCGAGCCCGGTCGCGAGGGCCGGGGTGCCATTGACTACGGTCGCACTCGGCAATCCGTTGACGCTCGTGCCCACCGCACTCTGGATGCCGCGCACGAGTCCGCCCATATCGACGAACGTGCTGGCGGTGAACGAAGTGGTGGCATTATTGATCGCGGCGCTGGCGGAAGGCCCTGCGGCGGATGCGTTCGTTGTGGCCGCCGGTGGCGCCGGCGGCGTATTGGAGGCCAAGTAAATCCGATCAAGCGTCTCGGGGCTCTGCCAGAACTCGGGCGCAACCTCCATCACGACGAAATACTGATTCAACGGCGTATACATAGTCGAAACGTCGCGCTGACCGAATGCGTCGTACAGGCTATCGTCGATGACCTGGGCCGATAGGCCCAGGCGCGATGCCGTGTCGCGGTCGATCGACACATCGGCCGAAAGTCCGGAATTCTGCTGGTCGCTGCTGACGTCGGTCAGCCGCGGGATGGCGCGCAGGCGAGTTAGTAGCTTGGGCGCCCACAGCGTGAGCAGATGCAGGTCGTCGCTGGTCAGGGTATACTGGAATTCAGCGTTGGAGCTTCTTCCACCGATTCGCAGATCCTGCTGTGCCTGCAGATAAAGGCTCAGGCCCGAGTTTTTCGCAAGCTTCTTGCGGATGCGCGCGATCACCGCCTCGGCGCTGAGTTTGCGCTCGCCCAGCGGTTTCAGGCCAACGAACATGGTGGCGGTATTGGTGGCGCCGTTGGTGCCGGTAAAGGCGAGCACGTTGTAGACCGCAGGATCCTTGCGCACGGTGCTGATTAGCCGCAGCAACCGCGTGTTCATCGCCTGATACGATGTATCCTGGTCGGCAACGATCGCACCCACCAGGCGGCCGTTATCCTGTTCGGGGAAAAACCCTTTCGGAATGATGTAGAAGAGATAAAGATTGACCGCCACCGTCAACAGCGCAATACCCAGTACGACACGCGAATGCCGCAATACCCACGTCAAGCCGGTTTCGTAGCGCTTGAGCATCCAGTCGAATCCCCGTTCGCTCGCATTGTAAAGGCGCCCATGATGACAATCGCGCTGCCGACGCATCAGCTTTGCGCACATCATCGGCGTGGTCGTCAGCGACACCACCATCGAGACCAGGACTGCCGACGCCAGGGTGATCGCGAATTCGCGGAACAGGCGCCCGACGATACCGCCCATCAGCAGGATTGGGATGAAGACCGCGATCAAGGACATGCTAATCGAGATTACCGTGAAGCCGATTTCCTTCGTGCCGGCCACCGCCGCGCGATACGGCGAGTAGCCCCGGTCGAGGTAGCGCGAGATATTTTCGACCACGACGATCGCGTCGTCGACCACGAAGCCGGTCGCGATGGTCAGCGCCATCAGCGACAGGTTGTCGATGCTGAAGCCGAACAGGTACATCATGCCAAATGTGGCGACCAGCGAAACCGGCACTACCACACCGGGAATCAGCGTGGTGGTCAGGTCGCGCAAAAACAGAAATACCACGAGCACCACCAGGCATACCGAGATCAACAGGCTGCCCTCGACGTTGTTGACCGACTCCCTGATGCTGGTGCTGCGATCGAGCACCACGTCGAGATTGGCCGACGCCGGTATCGAAGCGCGCAGCGCGGGCAGGCCCGCATAGATCCGGTCGACCGTATCAATTACGTTGGCGCCGGGTTGCCGCCACACGAGAATGAGTATTGCGCGCTTCAAGTCTGAATAACCCGAAGCGCGCACGTTCTGCACCGAATCCCTGACGCTGGCAACGTCCGACAATCTCACCGCCGATCCGTTGTGATAGCCGACAATCAGCGGCTGGTACTCGGCAGCCGTGAGCAATTGGTCAGTGGCGCTGACACTCCAGGCGTTTTCATCGTCGGCAAATTCGCCCTTTGGCAGGTTGGCGTTGGCCGACGCGAGCACACTGCGTATCTGCTCGAGGCCGATACCCATCTTGTTCAGTTGAGTAGGGTTGATATCGACCCGCACCGCGGGCAAGGCTCCGCCCCCGACGACCACCTGACCAACCCCTTCGATTTGCGATAGTTTCTGTTGCAGGATCGAGTCCGCGGCATCATACAACTGGCCGGGCCGCTTGATGTCCGAGGTCAGCGCAAGAATCAAAATCGGCGGGTCGGCGGGATTTACCTTGCGATAAGTCGGTTTCGCCGGCAGGTTGGTCGGCAGGTTGCTTCCGGCCGCGTTGATCGCGGCCTGCACGTCGCGTCCGGCGGCGTCTATATCGCGGTCGAGATCGAACTGGAGCACGATCGTAGTCTGGCCCAGATAGCTGGTCGAGGTCATTTCGTTCAGCGACGCGATATGGCCGAACTGGCGCTCGAGCGGCGTCGCGACCGAACTGGCCATGGTCTCGGGACTCGCGCCCGGCAAATTCGCCTGGACCTGAATAGTTGGAAACTCGACCGTTGGCAGCGGTGCCACGGGCAGCGACCGGAAGGCGACGAGACCGGCCAGCGCAAGCGCAATCGTCAGCAGCGTGGTGCCGACGGAATTCTTGATGAAGGTCTCGTACAAGCTCATGAAGCGGGCGCCGTGAGCGCGGTCTCCTCGGCGGCTGGTTGCGGATTCCAGCGGGACGCGAGGCGATCGAAATAGAGGAATACCACCGGAGTGGTGTAGAGCGTGAGTAATTGACTGAGTAGCAGGCCGCCGACAATAGCCACACCCAGCGGACGCCGGAGTTCGGAACCGGTGCCCGTCCCCAGTGCCAGCGGAAGCCCGGCGAGCAGCGCCGCCATCGTGGTCATCATGATCGGCCGGAAGCGCAGCAGGCAGGCCTGGTAAATCGCTTCGTCCGCGCTCTTGCCGTTCTCGCGCTGCGCTTCGAGGGCAAAGTCGATCATCATGATGGCGTTTTTCTTGACGATACCGATCAGCAGGATAATGCCGATGAGCGCGATGATGTCGAGATCCATTCCGCAAATCAGCAACGCCAGGATCGCGCCGACGCCCGCCGAGGGCAGCGTCGAGAGGATCGTGATGGGATGAACGTAGCTCTCGTACAGCACGCCCAGAACGATATAAACAGTGATCACAGCCGCCAGGATCAGCAGCGGTTCGTTCGCCAGCGACGCGCGGAAGGCTGCCGCGGTTCCCTGAAACGCTCCCTGTACGCTGGCCGGCATGCCGATTTCTGTTTGCGCCTTGTTGATCGCATCGACCGCTTCACCCAGCGAGTAGCCGGGCGCCAAATCAAACGAGATGGTTACGCAGGGGAACTGTCCCTGGTGATTTACGATCAACGGGGCGGTGTCCGCTTCGAAATGCGCAAAGGCGCTGAGCGGCACCTCGCCGCCGGTCGAGGAGCTGACGTAGATACTCTGCAATGATTTCGGATCGCGCTGGAATTGCGGATCTATTTCCAGCACCACGTGGTACTGGTTGAGCTGGGTGAACATGGTCGAGATCTGTCGCTGTCCCAATGCGTCGTAGAGCGTGTTGTCGATCGTGGTGGCGGTAATTCCCAGCCGCGACGCGGTCTCCCGGTCGATCACCAGATGCACGCCGAGGCCGCTGTTCTGCTCGTCGGTGGCGATATTCCGCAGCGCCGGGATCGACTGGAGTCGCTTGACCAGCCGTTGCGTCCAGATACTCAGTTCCGCCGCGCTGGGATCTTCAAGTGTGTATTGATACTGCGTCCGGCTGATGCGATCCTCGACCGTGAGATCCTGAACCGGCTGCAGGTAGAGCGTGATTCCATTGACCTGGTCGAGCCTTGGCTGCAGGCGCGCGATTATCTCCTCGACGCTCGCCTTGCGCGCGGCGAGCGGTTTGAGATTGATCAGGATTCGTCCGCTGTTGACCGTGGTGTTGGTGCCGTCGATCCCGATGAACGAGGAGAGGCTCTCGACCCCCGGGTCATCGAGAATCGCATCCGCCAACGCCTGCTGCCGCCGCGCCATCGCGGTGAACGAGATATTCTGCGGCGCCTCCGATACGCCCTGGATCACCCCGGTGTCTTCGGTCGGAAAAAATCCCTTGGGCACGTACCAGTACAGCATTACCGTCAGAATCAGCGTGCCGACCGCGACAATCAGCGTTGCCGTCTGACGCTTGAGCACCCAATTCAAGGTCCGGCCATAGACTTCGATTGTGCGATCGAAGGCGCGCTCCGACCATTTGAAAATCGTGCCCTTGTCCTTTTCCGCGATCGGTTGGAGCAGCTTGGCCGACATCATCGGCGTGAGCGTCAGCGACACCACTGCGGATACCAGGATCGTCACCGACAGCGTAACCGCGAATTGCCGGAACAGACGCCCAACGAAATCACCCATGAACAGCAGCGGGATCAGGACCGCGATCAACGAAATCGTCAGCGACAGAATCGTAAACCCAATCTGCCGTGCGCCCTTGAGCGCCGCCTCCATCGGCGCCTCGCCCGCCTCGATAAAGCGGTTGATATTTTCGATCATGACGATCGCGTCGTCGACCACGAACCCGGTCGAAATAGTCAGTGCCATCAGGGTGAGATTGTTGAGGCTGTAGCCGAGCAGGTACATCACCCCGAAAGTGCCGACCAGCGAAAGCGGCACCGCGATACTCGGGATTATCGTTGCCGACAAGCTGCGCAGGAACAAAAAAATCACCATCACGACCAGCGCCACCGTCAATAGCAGCTCGAACTCGACGTCCTTGACGGATGCCCGGATCGTCACCGTGCGATCAGTCAGCAGGGCGACCTTGACCGAACTCGGCAGCGTGGCCTGAAGCTGCGGCAGCAGATGCTTGATCTGATCGGCGACCGCGATAATATTCGCGCCTGGCTGGCGCTGGATATTAAGGATCACGGCGGGCGTGCGGTTCATCCACGCCGCTTCCTTCACATTTTCCGGCCCGGCGATCACCTTGGCCACGTCCGACAGCCGCACCGGCGCTCCATCGTGATAGGCGATTATCAGCGGCAGGTAGGCCGCGGCCGACAGCAGTTGGTCGTTGTCCTCGATCGTATAATCCAGGTCAGGACCGTCGAAGTTGCCCTTGGCCTCGTTGACGTTCGATACCGCGACCGCGTTGCGCAGTTCCTCCAGCGTCAGGCCATAGGACGCCAGTTGCAGTGGGTTGGCCTGGATGCGCACGGAAGGCTTCTCGCCGCCGCTGATCGTAACCAGTCCGACGCCGGGGACCTGCGAGATCTTCTCCGACAGGCGGGTGTCGGCGAGATCCTCGACCTGGTCCAGCGGCAGTTCGGTCGAGGTCAGCCCGAGCGTGAGAACCGGCGCGTCGGCTGGATTGATCTTGCTGTAGACCGGCGGATTAGGCAGATTTGCGGGCAGGTAAGTTGCCGCCGCATTGATCGCCTCCTGCACCTCCTGCTCGGCCACGTCGATATTGAGGTTCAAATCGAACTGCAAGGTGATGACCGAACTGCCAAACGAACTGTTCGAGGTCATCTGGTTGAGACCCGGCACTTCGCCGAACTGGCGCTCGAGCGGCGCCGTCACCGACGACGCGGTCACGTCGGGGCTCGCCCCCGGATAGAAGGTCACCACCTGGATCGTCGGGTAGTCGGCCTCGGGCAGCGCCGACACCGGCAATTCTTTGTAGGCAAATCCACCCGCGAGTATGACTGCGGCCATCAGCAGGGTGGTGGCGATCGGACGCAGGATAAATGGTCGCGACAGATTCATGGGGCGCCCTGGTTCCGTACCGGACTAGATCGGACCCGGCGTGGCCGCCGCAGTCGGCGCGCTAACCATCCGCACGGCGACCGTGCTGCCCGGCAACAGCCGGTCCAGTCCGTCGGTCACGACCACGTCGCCGTTCGCGATCCCCCGGCCGATCGCGGTGACATCGCCCTGCGTCGCGCTGATCATGACCGTGCGACGCACCACCGTCTTGTCGGCCTGAACCACGTATACGTACGATCCTTGCTGGCTCCGTTGCACGGCCGCGGTCGGTATCAGGACCGGGTTGTTCAGCGTCTTGACCAGCAACTTCGCGTTGACGAACTGGTTTGGAAACAGCACGTCGCCCGCGTTGTCGAATTGCGCTCGCAGCTTGATCGTGCCGGTGGTCTGGTCGATCTGGTTGTCAAAGGTCAGCAGAAAGCCGCTCGCGATCTGTTTGCTCATATCGCGGTCCCAGGCCTGCACCGGCACCTGCCGGCCGCCGATCATTGCACGGACGATCTCGCCGATATTGTCTTCCGGTACGCTGAAGATTACCGAGATCGGCTGCAACTGGGTAATCACCACCAGCGGGTCGGTCGCCTGCACGTCATTGCCGAGGTCGACCTGGCGCAGGCCGATCCGCCCCCGGATCGGCGAGACCACGCGGCAGTAAGTCAAGTTGACCTTGACCCCGTCGATCAGCCCCTGATCGTTTTCGATCGAGCCCTGGGCCTGCGCATAGAGCGCCTGCTGGTTGTCGAGATCCTGCCGGGCGATTACCCCCTGGCTGAACAGCGCGCGGTAACGTTCCAGCGTAATTCGCGCATTGGCGAGGGTGGCCTGATCACGCGCCAACTGCCCTTCGTACTGGACCATTTGCGCCTGGTACGGCCGCGGATCGATCGTCATCAGCAGCTGGTTCGCTTCCACCATCTGCCCTTCGGTGAAATCGATTTGCATGATCTGGCCGGCCACCCGCCCGCGCACTGTGACCGTGGCAAACGGCGTGACCGTGCCGATCTGGTTGAGATAGATATTGAGGTCGCCGGACTTTGCCGCGATCGCTGAAACCGGCACGGCGGGTGCGACGCGGACTGGCGCGGCGCTGCGATGCGTGGCCCAGGCGTAAATTGCGAGACCTGCCACACAGATCGCCATGAGCCAGTACCAGCCGCGGTTGAGGCCGCCAACCATTGGCCGATTTTCCACGCCCACGGCGTCGAAGTGTCGTGCCGCGCTGGCCTTGTTTATCGTTTTGTTCTCCATATTACGCGTGTCGATTCCGCGAACTTCCGCCGCTTGTGAGACCCGCTCCCGTCAATGCAATCGGCCTTGCGCCGTCAGCCTTTCCAGACTACGCCGGACGCTTTCGCCCGCGCCAGTGCCGGTTCGGGCCGGGCCGCTTGGGGTTCTCGGGGGAACCTCGCGACGCCGGCATCCTCCGGTCCATTGAGCCTCATGGAAAGAAATAGCGTAGCCTGGCCCTCGCAAACCGGGCGCAATTGCTACCGTAGCCGGCTCCGCCCTCCGGCCGCGTACACCAGGTAGCGGCGGCCATTACCACTCAAAGATAATCGTCCGCGGCGCGCGTCGATCGTCCGCGCGGGCATGTGCTCACTGCCAGCGGAGCGGGCGCCGGCGTAGGACCTGGGGATGTGCTTACTGCGAGCCGCCGTAATACGTGCAGTTCGCAGTCCGGGTTACCATTTTTCCTCACCTTTCCACACCCCCACATATCAGACGAAGCTCACCCCGATTGGGTTTCAGGCGCGGCCCGAAATCTCGCCGATGGTTGTCGATGCGTCCTGCCGACGCCACGAGCCGGAGAGTTATCATGCCGACGAGCAAGGGGCTCATCACTGATATTTGATCTGAACTAGCCATTTGTGATCCCGGTGCTATAAGCGGTCACCGCACGACTGCCGCATCTACCGGGAAAGTGGCTCCCCGCGTCGAGCGCGAAGGCAGCGAATAATTTTTGCGTTGGGGATTTCACGAGCAAATGCGGCCTTCTGGCGAGAACGCCGCGGAAAAGATCAACCCGTCTTCCTGCTGCGCGAGCGGCGGACCGGCCATCCGCCCGCACGCGATCATCGCGAAACTCGCGGCGGTTACGTGAATCCTCGGAGCCGCTTCCGTCCGCGGTAAAATTGGCGCCCCCTGGCAGATTCGAACTGCCGGCCCCAGGATTAGGAATCTCGCGGAAGGGGTAATCCGAGATCATCTCAGATCAGATTAGGCAGTAAATTCAAGGGCTTCCCGATCCGAGCAATCCGCTCAGATCACCTCATGAATGGACACTTTGGACACTTCGTGGACATCTTTCCGGTCCGGAAATCTCGCGAACTCGTACCACTCCGGACACTCGCCGCGAGCCGCTATGCGGGTTAAAGCGCATGAAAGGGCACGACTTTTCGACGATCGATGTTGAGGAAAAACACGCCCAACAAATCTGAACGCCCACGCAACTCTCTTCTCCAAACAGTCGTCCAGTAGCGGAATGGGTTCGCGCAGATTTCCTTCAACTTTCCTTTGTGGTCGGCATTGCAATAGCCTTTCGCGGTGTAACGCAGCTCCCAGTCGCTCTCGGCAACCCGTCCGTCGGGCAAGCACGTGACGATCACGTAGGGTGTCTCCTGTTGCCGCTCCCTCGCCCAGTTAAGATACTGCACTAAGTGGTAACCCGGGATTCGACCGTCGCTACTGTTCGGACTCTCGAAATCAACGAAGATAACCGGCTGATTCTCTCGGACGCCATCGGCGTCGCGAAAACCCGCAACGTCTGGTTGGAACTTGCGTCTCGTGCCATCATTCAGCCTCACGTCAACGCCGACGTAGCCGATGCCGTCCATCTCGCCCACGACCTTCGCGATCAACCCCACCGTGATCGGGTGGCATAGGTTCATCCCCGTCGTTACGAAGCGAAAAGTCATAGAACCCTTCTGGCAGCGCGCTGATCTCTTCCTCAAGTCTCTGCCGCAAGGCTTCGAGTCGTTGCTCCTCCATACGCATTTTCCAATCGTGAGAAGAACGGTCGGGGAGCGTTTTCATTCCGCACGGCCTGCGCCTCCCGCTCTCGACTTACTCGCGTGACTGCTTGCTAGAACTTAGGTCCGCGCTCGTCTTGAGAGCAAGTGGCACGCAACCTGCTCAAGCTCAGAATCCAGCGAGCACGAATTTAACAGCCAGTGCTCAATCGCTAGCAGCGAGGCGTCGGCATGGAAGGCAGCGTCTATCTCAAAGCACGGCAGGAATGGGACGAGCGTTACGCTGATCTGGTTCTCGGCAAACGCAACTGGCAGATCACCGCCGCCGGCATGATGGCGATCACGCTGGTGCTGGCCTTCGGGATGGTCTGGGTCAGCACGCGAAGCAAGTTCGTTCCGTACGTCGTGGAAGTCGACAAGCTCGGCTATGCGCTGGCCGCGCCGAGCGCGCTCACCGAGAATACCGCGCAGATCAGCACCGACCGGATGGTGCGGTACGAGCTGGCGGCCTTCATCCGCAGCGCTCGCGAGGTGATCACCGATCCCGCCGCCGAGCACCAGATCATCGGGCAGGTCTACAGCCGCGCGCGCGGGCCAGCCTACAAGTTTCTGGAGAACTACTACCACGAGAACGACCTTGAGCATGATCCGTTCAAGGTCGCTCAGCACCAATCTGTCAGCGTCCAGATCGATTCGATCCTGCCGCTCTCAAAAACAACGTGGCAGGTGAGATGGACCGAGGAAGCATCAGGCCTCGACGGCGCGCCCGTTGCCACCACGCATTGGGAAGGGGCGCTCGATACCAGGATCATTTCCCCGGCCTCCGACGCCTCGATTCTGGAGAACCCGCTGGGCTTCTACATCACGCAGATCAATTGGACCGAGCAGCGGAGTTAGGAGCCGATCACGATGAAGGGAATCGTTACCGTTGGTTGCGCAGCTCTCGTTTTGACGCTTGCCGCCTGCGCGGCACAGCAACCGGCACCGCCACCGCTGACGCTTGTGACCAAGGCCACACCACCGCCCCAGCCGGAGCCCGCGCCGCTCACCGGCGCTCAGTTACTCGCGCAGCAGCCCGAAGAGGTGCAGGAAGCGATCAAGCAAAATCAGCAGGATGGCAAGTGGCCGGTTTATAAAACGCCACACGACGAGCTTTACCCGTATGACGAAGGACAGGAGCCGGTGGTTGATTGCGCCCCGCTGCGCACCACCGACCTCCAGCTTGAGCCGGGCGAGACGATCACCGACGTCGCCAGCGGCGACAGCGAACGCTGGCTCGTGACGCCAGCTTCATCAGGCGATCCGCGTAACCCGACTC
>DAHVFB010000064.1 GCA_027317185.1 Deltaproteobacteria bacterium | reverse complement strand
CGACCAAGCCAGAGCCGAATTTGCTGAACTGCTGAAGGAATACGAAAACATCAACGATCTCGAGAATTTCCGCGACCGCCATGGTCAGGCGTTCCGCGGATCGACCAGCCTCGGTTATCGCGAGGCGGTCGAGATGATGCGCGAAATGGAGCGGATGCGCAACCTTGAGCAGGCGCTGATGGCCGGTGACCTCGATCAGGTTTCGGGCGATGCGATGCAGATGATCCTCGGCGGACAGGCGCAGGAGAATTTTGAGGATCTCAAGCAGGCCGTGATGCTGATGGACGAATCCGGTTATATGGTCAGCAAGGGCGGCCATATGGCTCTGTCGCCCAAGGGCGTTCGGCGGATCGGCCAGATTGCGCTGCGCGATATTTTTCAGGGGCTGGTGCGCGACCGGGCCGGCGGCCATGCGATGGATTATCGCGGCGCGACCGAGATACGTCCCGAAGCGACCAAGTCTTATGTCTACGGCGATCCGCTCAATCTGAACCTGGTCGAAACCCTCAAGCATTCGCTGGCGCGCAAAGCCGGGGTGCCGCTGTCGATGAATCCGGAGGATTTCGAAGTTTACGAAAGTGACTTCGCTACCAGTTCGTCGACTGTGCTGTGTCTGGATATGTCGTGGTCGATGAGTTGGGAAGGGCGGTTCGCCGCGGCCAAAAAGGTCGCGATGGCGATGGAAACCCTGATTCGATCACGGTATCCGCGCGACTTCTTTTCGATCGTCGGGTTTTTCACCCGCGCGGTCGAGCTCAAGCTCAAGGATCTTCCCGAAGCTTCGTGGAACATGGGCGATCCTTTCACCAATCTGCAGGACGGATTGCGGTTGGCGTCCGAGCTGCTGTCGCGTCATCCGTCGCGCAACCAGCACATCATTGTGATTACCGACGGCCAGCCGACCGCTTATTTTCAAAATGGCCGGGTGTTTTGCGAATGGCCGCTGTCGTTCGGTGGAATCAGCATGCGGGCGGCGCAGGAGACGCTGAAGGAAGTCGAGCGGGTAACGCGCCGCGGTATCAGGATCAACACCTTCATGCTCGACGACTCGCCTAGTCTGCGCGCGTTTGTCGAGAAGATGACGCTGATTAACCGGGGACGCGCATTATTCACTCGTCCCGACCATCTGGGCGAATACCTGCTGGTCGACTATCTGTCGCATAAGCGCAAAAAGATCTGAGCATTTCAGCATGCGCCGCATGCGGAATGCGCTTCGAACAATCCGAATAAAGAAGAAAGTTCAGGCGCTCACCGCGGCGGAAGTCCGCCGGTGGCTGAGTATCGCGTATCGCCACAACATCGGAATGTTCAGCGGTGTGATCGTGGTGCCATCTGCAATTGGTTCGAAACCGGCTTTTTCCGCCACTCTGATCGATTGAGAGTTATGCGCATCGACGATGTACCAGAAGCGGCGTCCCGGTTGATATTCCGTTTTCAAAATGATGCGCAAGGCGCGCAGCGCGATACCCTGGCCACGGTACCTCGGTGCGGTCCAGGTATCGCCAATCTGGAGATCGCGATCGTCCATGAAAGGAAATCGCCAGAAACGCGGAGTCAGGCCTGAATAATGAGCGAGTTCACTATCGTGGCGGATGGTAAGCATACGGTAGCGATGCGCGGCAAACAGACGCAGCGGTTTCATGGCCCAGCGCATCGTCATGCGCATCCGTAATCGGTTTTTCGAGGTTGCCCCGTCCGGCCACATTTGAAAAATTTGCGGGCGCCAGACCGAGACTGAGAAACCATCTGGCATGACCTCATCCGGAAGTGTGGGATCTCCCATTCTACAATAAAAAATAAAATGCGGACTGTTGTGATTAGATGGCTTCGGACTCAGTTGTCCTATCCTCCTGAGATATAAGTAGGCAATCGGCGATCGTGCCGCTCAGCAGTAACGCGCAACGGTCTGTAGCAGCGCTGGAATGTTCACGGGTTTTTTAAAGGTGGCCGCCACGTCCGCAGGCGCTCGTTGAGGCAGGGCAGTCACGATCACCACTGGAATATTGACGAACGCGGGATTTTGCCGCAGGCAATCTTTGAACTGCCATCCGTCCATACCGGGCATCCTGAGGTCCAGGATGATCACCCGCGGGGACAGGCCGCTGCGCAGGTATTCCAGTCCTTTGCGTCCATCATTGGCGGCCGCGACCAGGTAACCCTGGGATCGAAATATTTCGCACATCGCTTCGAGCGCTGCGGGCTCATCTTCAATAATTAATACCGGGCGGTTTCTGGCAGTCGAATTCATCTGCAATACCCCCCACTTTCCGCGCGCAGCTTCCGGCTATCAAATTCACCGAAATACAGCGTGATCATTGCTAGTAAGTTACCGGAACGGTTGCTGAAGTTTTCTTCCGCCGCAGACCACTGGGTTACCGGAGAGCAACTCTCGATGGCGGGCGAATGGGGCCGAATTTCCAACTCGGAATTCCAAGCCGATTAAACAAACTAGTTTTTTACCGATGCGGTAGTCAACCTCGGCGCAAACACAGAGTAGCTCTTACGCATCGAATTTCTTTTCGAATGGCGCCGCGCGATGCCGCTGCCAGAAGAAGAAAGCGCCGTCGCAATTTCCAATTATCTGCTCAGCGGTCCGGCGAGCGTGCAAACTGATTCCTTTGCGCGCCGAACCTATCAGCCCGGGTTTCCAGATGATCCGAAAGCGCGGCGCTCGATGCCGCTTAATCGGCTCTGTTTTCCTCACCGCGCGCAACGATGGTCGCTTCAACATCGTCATTGTCGGCGATAAACTGCACGATTTCATAGGTGATGTCGGCGAGTTTACGGCCGGAGGCGTCCCAATTCTGGGAACTCCGGAACGTGCCTCGGTGAAACAAACTCGGGGAGCTCGCCAGTCGCACCTCGATCGTCTGAATCGGCCATTTCGCGTCGCTCAGAAAGCTCAGAATATTATTGGTATAAGATCGGACGCCAGACCCACGTAGCACCAATACTTCCGCGGCCATTTGCCCCTCCATGGGCCCCCTCTTTAATCAGCATCTCTATGGCAAAGATAAAGTCGGGGCGCAAACAAAAGCAAGGGCAGCGGCCGCACGGATTTGCCAGAGAACCAATAGGAAAGTTGCATTTCAAGCTATCAATTCAGACGCAGTCCACTTGCACCGCGAAATGCAAATGCCTTCCAATGCTGAAACGCAGTATGATAGCGTCCGGCTGAGATGTTTGGGCGGCAAAATCGCGCTTCCGCCAGCAGATGCCGTGGTATCGCGCTGACGATCGCCATTCTGCTTCTATTCGCCCAATCGCTTTCGACAGCGCACGTTCACCAGAAGGAGCTTGGCGCCCGCCTCGCGCATAGCGTCCAAATCGCGGACACCTTCTGCGCTCTGTGCCTGTTACACTGCCACTCTCCGATCAACCCGAGCATGGCTCCGGTCACCGCTACACCGGCGACTGTGATCCGTCACCTCGCGTCACTCGATCGCGTACGACTGCTTGCTTTCCCCCTTTCGCAGTTATCCTGCAGGGCTCCGCCCATCTCGCTTTAGGCTCTCTTTTCGCTGACATCTGAAAGACCGTTTCGGCGCATGGAGTGCGTGCGGCCACGTTGCGCGGCTTGATGCCGCGAGACGCTCAGGGCCCGTGGGTAAGGAAGGAATTCGCGATGCGAAAGTTCGTGGTAGTGGCGATCATACTAGCCGCGACTCAGATAATGATAATCGATTCAACGGCCCGTTCAGCCGAGACCGATTCTCGCCATAGTATCAGCGGCACGGTCAAGGATGCCTTAAACCGGCCGCTAAATAAGGCTGAAATTACACTTCAAGATCGCAACGGTCACATCGCCGGCCACACTGTCACCGGTCCCGATGGGCATTTTCAGCTAACCGGCGCGACGATCGGACTATATTTGCTCATCGTCAAGAAGCGCAGGTTTGAGGTTGCCAGCCGGGTTATATCGGTGGTTTCCGGTACGACTCCGCCTCCGGTGGCGGTAGCGATGGTTTCGCTTAAGCCGTTAACCGTGGCGGTTTCGGCCGGGCGGCTCAACCAGATGCCTAACCGGCTTTCGAGCGCGGGCAACAGCGCCTACACCATGACCGAGAAGAACATCGAGCAGCTTCCCGCGGGAGCCAACACATCGATGAGTCAAGTGCTGCTGCAGATGCCGGGCGTGGCGCAGGACGAAAACGGACAGGTCCACATCCGCGGCGCGCATGCGGACTTACAATGGCGGGTCAACGGAATCATGCTGCCGTTGGATAGCTTTAGCGGTTTCGGTCAGGTTCTTTCGCCCTCCTCCATTCGCAGCCTGAGCCTCATCACCGGTGCGCTGCCCGCCGAGTATGGCTATCGCGATTCGGGAATCCTCGATATCCAGACCAAGGATGGATGCACCGACCCCGGCGGGCGCTTCGAGCTATACGGCGGCCAGCGCGAGACCTCGCGACCCAGCTTCGAGTATGGCGGCTGCAAAGGAAAATTCAGTTTTTACGTAACCGGGTTTTATCTACGCGATAACATCGGACTGAGTTCAGCTACTCCCGGTCCTACGCCGATTCATGACCTCACCGACCAAGGGCAGGGATTTGGCTACTTCTCGTATTTTCTCAATGCCGTCACCAAACTCAGCCTTATTACCGGAGTTTCGGTCGCCGACAATCAATTCCCCAATTATCCCGGCCGCATTCCCGAATACTCACTGGCGGGAGTAAATCCCACCAGCTATCCCTCGACGATACTGGATGAAAACCTTGCTCAAAGGTATTACTTTGGGATTCTCTCGCTCCAGGGTTCAATTGGCGCCAAATTTGACTATCAGATTGCCTATACCGCCAAATACAACACGCTAAAGTTCACTCCCGATCCGATCGGTGACCTCATCTATCAGGGCGTGGCGTCGCGCGCTTTTCACAGCGAGCTCGCCAACACTCTCCAGGGCGATTTGACCTATCGGCTGGACAAATCGCATACGCTTTCCGCCGGCTTTTACGCCGGCGAGTACGGAGAGACGCTCGATGACACCTCGTCGGTCTTTCCCGCTGATTCAAGCGGCAGGCAGACCAGCGATGTGCCGCTGAGCGTGATGGATAACACCAATGGCGTCGCCTGGCTGGTTGGCGTTTACGGGCAGGACATCTGGCGGATTTCGGAAAAGTTCACACTTATTTATGGATTGCGCTGGGATCAAATGATCGGCTTCGCCGGCTCGGCGAACCAACTAAGTCCGCGGGCAAACCTGGTCTTCATACCGCGCAAACATATGGCGCTGCACGTGGGCTTCTCCCGCTATTTCCAGACACCCTCGTTCTATACGATTTCGCCCCGCAGCGTCAGCGCCTTCAGTGGCACCACCGCCGCAGTCCTGCCGGGCGTGGCGCAGCCACGGCCGGAGAGCGATTGGTATTTCGATCTTGGCGGCACGGTGAGCGAACTATTGCCCGGACTTACGTTGGGGGAGGACGCGTACTTTGAACTCGCGCATAATCTAATTGATCTTGGGCAGTTCGGGTTCGTTCCGATTTTTGCGCCGTTCAACTATCTCAACGGGCGCATCTATGGCGCCGAGACCACTATCAGCTACCAACTGGGCAAGACGCTGTCGCTTGGTTCCAATTTCTCCTACTCAGTGGCCCAGGGAGAAGATGTGGTGACCGGTCAGTTTAATTTCACGGCAGCCGAACTTACCTATGCGCATAGTCACTACATCTATCTGGACCATCAGCAATTCTATACTGCGTCCGCCTGGGCGGCTTATACCTGGGGACCCTATTTGTTCAGCCTCGACGGCACCTATGGCAGCGGATTGCGGGCAGGCTTCGCCAACACTGCGCAAGTGCCATTCAACTGGACGATTAACCTTGGTGCGGCGCGCAGCTTCGATGTATCGCGGGTGGGCAAAGTGACAGCCCGGCTGGTGCTGATCAACGCCTTCGACCGCACCAACATCTTACGTGAGGGCACCGGCATAGGAGTTTTCGTCCCCGCGTATGGACCCCGGCAGGCATTTTACGGATCGATATCGGTGCCTTTGCCGAGCTTCTAAACCACGCAATCGGTGATGTGCGAACGGGTCCCAACAGATTTGCCATGGTGCTGGCCGCCCAGACCGTGCGCGATAACGATGAGCAAGGTTGAAAAGTGATGCAGGAATTAGCTGTAGCTTGGTCGGCATTGAAGTTCGGCGGCCCGATGGTCTACCCGCTGCTATTAATGGGGGTGCTTGCGTTTATCATCATCGTCGATCGCGCGTACGCGTATTTTCGATCGCTCAGATTACCCGCCGCTTTGCCGATGCTGGTCGAGACCTACGAATTCGCCTGGGACGATCTGGATCGCCAACTCGCGGCGCTCGCGCCTTCCAATGCTTATGCGCGCTTCCTTGGCGTGATTTCAAAGCATCGGCAGCAGCCGGCCTGGTGGGTGGAATCGCGCGCCAGCGACGAGGCCGGCAATATCGAACGATCCCTCAGCCGCGGACTGTGGATACTCGAGACCGTGGTCACCGCCGCGCCACTGATGGGTTTGCTCGGCACCATCACCGGCATGATGCAGGCGTTCAAGGTGATCGGAGGCGCCGGGTTGGTGGCGCCCACGCAGGTGACCTCGGGTGTGGCGGAGGCGCTGATCGCCACCGCACTAGGTCTGCTGATCGCAATCCTCGCGCTGTTCGGGTTCAACTTTTTCGCCCGCGTGCAATCGCAGGCGCTTGACCATATGGAGCGTCTCGGCTCGAAACTGGTCGATCATATTCGCCTCGATCAGGAAACCGGTGGAAACGGACATGGGGCGGCCGAAATGGCCAAAGCTGGCGATCTGAGAGCCGCGCGATGAAACTGCGCCGGGCGAGACAATTCCGCCGCGGACGGATCGAGATCATCCCGATGATCGACGTGATGTTCTTTCTGCTCGTCACCTTCATGCTGGCCTCGCTGTCGATGCAGAGCCTGAGTTCGATCAGGGTGAATCTGCCGCAGGGCGATGCGCCGAATCTGGCGCACAAGGAGCCGGTCACGATGACCGTCACCAAGGACAGCCGAATATTTCTTGATCGAACGCCGGTGACGCTCGCCTCGATGGCCGCGATGCTCAAACCGATGCTGGCGCATAACGACGCCGGAGTAGTGGTGAACGCCGATAGCGCCGCCCCCGAGGGCATCGTGGTGCAGGCGATGCTGGAAGCGCGCCGCGCCGGCGCCGGGCATTTTTTAATTGCAATCAAACGTGAGTGATCGGGATGCCACTGGAATGACGCCGTACGAAATGGACGACCCGCGCCGGCGTCTCATCTGGGTGGTGCCGCTTGCGGTAATTCTATGGGCGGCGGTGCTACTCAGTTTTTCACGGCTGCTGGAGCGGACCACGCCGCTTGCCCCGGAACTGATCCCGGTCGAGGCCCGCATCGTGGAAATCGCGCCGTCGGCCGGGCTCCAGGGAGGATTTGCCGCACCCGCCAAAGCGCAGGCGCGTGCGGAGCCGATTCGCCGGCCCGTCCCGATCGTTCATCCGCGAGCGATCCACCATGCCGCCGTGCATCATCGCAAAATAGCTAAACCGATTGCTCCGTCGATGCCGCCCGCGCCCACCGGTATCGCCAAAACCATACCGCCGGCCACCGCGACAGCATCGAGAGAACTGCCATCGGGTAAGGCCGGGACCAGTGCGCCTGCGGGCATCGGCGCGGCCGGGGCAACCGGTTCGGGAGCCGGTTTGGGCAGCGATAGTACCGGTGCCCGTGCAGTCTATGCGCCCACGCCCGAGATTCCCGATGAATTGCGCGAGAATGCCTTCAATGCGGTGGCCGTTGCCCACTTCAAGGTTGCGCCGGACGGCACCGTCGAGGTGGCCCTGATAAAACCGACCTCGAATCCTCGGATCAACGCCATTTTGATCGATACTTTGCGGCAGTGGCGGTTTTTCCCCGCGATGAAGGGTAGTGCCGCGATAAGCTCCGAATTCGACGTGCGAATCCCGATTACGATTCAGTAAACGCCGCGGCTGGCGGACAGTTCCAAGCGAAGATTGACGCTCGCCCCCGGTTCGTGCCACATCGCTAAATGTTTGGCTGGCTATGGCTCACGCACACATGCGCTACGGACTAGCGGTTAACCCCGCCAAGGAAAGATTAACGTCATGGCAACAAATCGAGAGACCAGCAAAGATCTTCGCGAGTACCTCAACGTGCTAGAGGCGGCCGGCGAGCTGCAACGGATAAAAAAAGAAGTTGACTGGAAGCTTGAGGCGGGCGCTATCAGCCGGCTCGCCTGCGAGCGGCGGGCCCCGGCGCCAATGTTCGAGAACATCAAGGGCTATCCGGGCCAGCGGATGGCGGCGGTGTTGTTGGGTCCCGCCAAACCGCTGCATTCGCGTCTCGCGCTGGGACTGGGATTGGAAGACAAGGCGATGCCGCCGCTGGAAATTATCGACTATGTGTGCCGCCGCTTCAGGAATCCGCGGCCACCGGTAAACGTTTCGCCGCGCGAAGCGCCCTGCAAGGAAGTCATAATCCCGGGCAAAGAGGTGAACCTGCTTAATTTTCCAATCCCCTGGATTAAAAGCATCGATGGCGGCCGCTATATCGGCACCTGGGACATCATCATTACCCGTGACCCGGATACCGGCTGGACCAACTGGGCAATCTATCGCTGCATGGTCGAAGACGAGCGTCACTTCACGATCCTGCTGCTGCCTGCGCGTCAGCACGGCGGGCGCATGTTCGCGAAATATGAAGCGATGAACAAGCCGATGCCGGTCGCGCTGGTTATCGGCGCTCATCCGATCTGTCACCTGGCCGCGATGACTCCGTTCGACAATGGCGTCGCCGAGGTAGACATGGCCGGCGGCCTGCTTGGCGCAGGTGTTCCGCTGGTCAAATGCGAGACTATCGACCTTGAGGTTCCGGCCAATGCCGAGATGGTAATCGAGGCCGAGGTGATGCCGGGCGAGCGCGTCGATGAGGGTCCGTTCGGGGAATATACCGGCCATTCGGCTCATCGCGGCAAGGCCCCGCATGCGATCGTCAAATGTATTACGCATCGCCGCGAGCCGATTCATACGATGGCCAATATGGGCAAACCCTACGACGACTATGCGGTCGCACAGGGGGTGCTGTTCGGCGCGGTGATCAAGAATCGCCTTGAAAGCCAGGACCTGCCGATCAAGGCCGCCTACTTCCATTCGCCCGGCACCGTTCCAATCATCTCGCTCAAACCGCGCGCGGGACTGATCAAGCGTATCGTGGCCGCGCTGATGAGCGGGCAGCGGTTGCTGCCGGTCGGCGTGGTGTTCGTCGACGAGGATGTCGATGTTACCAACCTGACCGATGTGTGGTGGGCGCTAAGCACGCGGATGCATCCGCGATCCTACGAGATCACCGATGGTATGTCGGCCAACACGCTGATCCCGTGGCTGACTCCCGAGGAAAGAGTGCGGCTCGAGGCGCCGTTTTTCGTGATCAATGCGACCCTTCCGTATTGGTGGTCGCGGGAATACCGCGAGGACCATACCACTATCGCCGACTTCGAGCATGGATGGACCGGCGATATTCAGCAGGCGGTGCTCAAGAACTGGAGCGCCTACGGTTACCGGGACGAATAAGTTTTTATTCTAAACGGTGTCTGCGCAGCGAAGGATCACGGGATTCTTCGCTGCGCTCAGAATGACAGGTTAGGCTTTATACAGAGCTTCCCTGGCCAGCCCGTCGGCCAGTCACGCAAGCTGCTCGTAGGCCACCAGCGTCAGGAAATCCACGAAATCTTCCTTTATCAGGCGGCTGACCAACGCCGATCCCTGAGCCCACTCTTTTGCGAATTGCGGGTCGAGTTTGGCCACTTCCTCCGACAAAACTCGATCGAAGTACTTCATATCGATCGTTTCGCCCGACGCGAGCTTCGATCCCGACTTGATCCATTGCCAGATTTGCGAGCGCGAAATTTCCGCCGTCGCCGCGTCTTCCATCAGATCGAAGATGCCGACCGCGCCGCGGCCATTGAGCCAGTTCGCCAGATACTGAACCGGTACGCTGACATTGTTGCGCAGGCCGGTCTCGCTGATTTCGCCGCTGGGAACGGTGAAATTGGCGAGCTGTTGGGCGGTCACCGACACCTCCTCGCGCAGCCGATGCTTCTGATTAGGCCGGTCGCCCAAATGACGATCGAAGACCTCGCGCGCGATCGCGACCAGGTCGGGATGCGCCACCCAGGTGCCATCGAAGCCGTCGTTGGATTCGCGCTCCTTGTCGGCGCGCACTTTCTCCATCGCGATCTGGTTAGCCTCGGGTTTCTTACGATTGGGAATGTACTGGGCCATCCCGCCGATCGCATGAGCGCCGCGCCGATGACAAGTTCTGACCAGCAGTTCGGTATAGGCGCGCATGAACGGCACGGTCATCGTGATCTGCGCGCGATCAGGCAGCACCAGGCCGGCGCGATTACGAAATTTCTTGATGATGCTGAAGATGTAATCCCAACGGCCGGCATTGAGACCGGCGATATGTTCCCGCAGCTCATAGAGAATCTCGTCCATCTCGAAGGCGGCCAGGATGGTCTCGATCAAAACCGTGGCGCGGATCGTGCCGCCGGAAAGCTTCAGGCGCTGCTCCGCGTATTTGAAAACCTCGCTCCACAGGCGCGCCTCAAGATGGCTCTCCAGCTTGGGCAGGTAGTAATAGGGACCGCTGCCGCGCTTACCCAGTTCGGCGGCGTTGTGAAAAAGGTAGATTCCGAAATCGAACAGGCTGCCGGAAATCGGCGCGCCATCGACCAGCATATGCTTTTCGCTCAGATGCCAGCCGCGCGGCCGGACCAGCAGCGTCGCGATTTTGTCGTTGAGCCGGTAGGCGCGGCCGTCCTCGCCGCGAAACTCGAGCGTGCGGCGCACCGCGGCGGCAAGATTGGCCTGCCCCTGCACGATATTGCTCCAGGTGGGCGAAAGCGCATCCTCGAAGTCGGCCATGAAAACACTGGCGCCGCTGTTAAGCGCGTTGATCACCATTTTGCGATCGACCGGCCCGGTGATTTCGACTTCGCGCTCGATCAGGTCAGACGGCGGTTCGGCAACCCGCCAGTCGCTCTCGCGGATGGGCTTGGTCGCGGCTAGAAAATCGGGATTCTCGCCCGCATCGAGACGTGCCTGCCGCTCATGGCGCGCGCGCAGCAGCTCCTGACGCCGCGAATCGAATTGGCGATGGAGACCGGCGACAAAGTCCAGCGCCTCAGCCGATAAGATGTTTTTCGATTCGGAATCGAGCGTGCCTCGAAGTTCTATTTTACCCGCGCCAGCCATCACGAATCCTCCACGATCTGAACCACCGGTGAGTTGATCGGCGGCCATGCCGCACGATCGCGACATTATAAACGCGACTCGGGACTAACGACAAAGGCTACATCAACAAGATCGAATCGCCGGCCGTGACCGCAGCAGCGGTTCGAGAATGTCGCGCTGGGCGCGGTTGCCTTTCATTCGCCGAGTCTGGAACAGTGTGACGGCAATCGCAAACTCGAACAGACTGTTCCATTCTGGTGCGGATCTTCGAGAACTCTGTGATCTGCCAAGGGGTATTTTCATATGATCCGTATTTGGCGGGCATTTTTTCTTCTGCCATTGGCCGTTATTAGCTGGGGCTGCTCGACGCCGGATAACCCATGCCTACAAGAAGTTGCAAAACGGCCCGGTATGACGTGCCTGGACGTGGGCCTCGGCTTCTATCACGTTCAGTACGCCAGTCAGAATTCTTCCAAAAACGACGCGGCCAGACACAGTCCAGGCGAACCGGTTTCCGCGGCTACTCCATCCCCTCCGACCGAATGAAGGGAGCACACGCAAGCTCCGGAAAATATCGAATGCGGCGTCCAATCGCGGCCGGCCTGATGGTTGCCTCCATGATCGCGCTGATCGCTAGCGCGGCGTGGGCGCAAACGGTACTTGGATATCATAACTCGCCCGATCGCAGCGGCCGCTATATCGTGCCTGGGCTTAACTGGGGCAGCGCCGCCGGAATGCATCGCGACACCAGCTTCGACGGCGCTGTCGAAGGCAATCTCTACGCGCAGCCGCTTTTGTGGCTGGACCGGGCCAAAAAACGCAAGCTGATTATCGCCGCGACCGAGAGCGATAACGTCTATGCCCTCGACGCCGCGACCGGCCATGTCATATGGCGTAAAGCGCTAGGCGCGCCGGCGCCGCGATCGGCGTTACCGTGCGGCAATATCAGTCCGCTGGGTATCACCGGCACGCCGGTTATCGACGACAATCAGGGCAAACTCTACCTCGATGCGATGATCGACGCCGGCCACGCCGGTCCCCAGCATCTGATTTTTGGCCTGTCGCTTACCGACGGCTCAATTCTGCCGGGATATCCGATCAACGTGGCGCTGGCGATAGCGGCGCATGGGATGCGGTTCGAGCCACGCATCCAGAATCAACGTGGCGCGCTACTTATCATCAAGGGGACTCTGTATGTGCCTTATGGCGGTCACTATGGCGATTGCGGCCCCTATCATGGATGGGTGTTGGGATTCGATCTGAAGAATCCTCAAAGCCTGGAGATCTGGCGCACGCGCGCCCATGGTGGCGGAATCTGGGCGCCGGGCGGCGTGGTCTACGACGGCCACTCGATTTTTGTCGCGACCGGCAATACTTTCGGCGCGCAAATCTGGTCCGATGGCGAGGCGGTGATGCGCCTCGGAACAGATCTGGCGCCTTCATCGAGTACGCGGGATTATTTCGCGCCCACGGACTGGAAGTATCTTGATGCCACCGATCACGACCTCGGCGGCGCCAATCCGCTACCGATCGATATATCCGATGCGCACGGCACGGCGCACTTCATCCTGGCGCTGGGCAAGGACGGCAAGGCTTATCTGCTCGATCGGGGAAACCTCGGCGGGATCGGCGGGGCGCTGGCGGTCGAGCAGGTTTCGCGCGATCAGATTCGCACCGCGCCGGTTGCGTACTCGATCGAAGGGAGCACTTTTGTCGCCTTCGGTGGGCGTCCGGCGAGATGCGCGCGCGGGCCTTCGCGGGCCAATCTCACCGTGCTGAGGATCGAGGCCCATCCGGCGCCGAAGATCTCGATTGCGTGGTGCGGTGACATCGACGGGCGCGGCATCCCGATTCTCACCACCGAACGGAATAATTCAGATCCGATAGTGTGGATAGCGGGGGCCGAGGGCGATAACCGGCTGCATGGTTTCCGCGCTGACAATGGCGCGCCGGTTTTTACCGGTGGTGGTGCGGGAGATTTGATGCAGCGATTACGCCATTTCGCGACTATCGTCGCGGCTGACGGACGCCTGTTCGTGCCGGCCGATAACCGGATCTACGCCTTTGTACCATAGGTGAACTGGCCCAACTTGGTTGTCTTCTAACCTTTAGTCCGGCTAACGATCGCCGCCTGATATTTCTCGGCGGAGCCCTCCAGTCCGGCGTTCATCGCTTCACCCCCCGGGATGCGCATCGAGAAGACGCTCTCGATCGAGGTGTAATCATAATAGCCGAGGCGGGCGATCGGGCGCAGCTTGAGGATGTCGATGCAACCGTCCTCGCGCAGTGCGTGGTCCGCGATATGGATCGCGATCACCTGCCCGAATACGACGTCCGCCGTGCCGATCGCACCTTTGCCGGGCAGGCGCACGGTCTGGAGATAACGGCATTCAAAATGGATCGGCGATTCAGCGACTCGTACCGGGCGCACCAGCGTCGAGGGCAGCTTGGTGAGCTTTGCAAGCTCGAATTCATCGATTTCGGGCGGCAACTCCTGGGCCGTCAGATTGACAGCCTCGCGGAGCGCATAGGTCGCCATATTCCAAACGAATTCGCCGGTGGCCTCGGCGTTGGCGACACTGTCTTTGCGGGTGCCGGTGGTTTTCTGATTGGCGCAGAACAGCACGATTGGGGGGTCGAAATTGACATTCTGAAACTGGCTGAAAGGGGCCAGGTTGTGCTGGCCGGTGCTATCCACGGTGGAGATCCAGCCGATCGGCCTTGGTACCACGCAAGATTTGAAAGGATCGTGCGGCAGGTTGTGAGGAGTTCGCCCCGGTTCGTAATACATGAGGATTCTCCGATGAAATTCCGTCAAACTGGGTTTTTTAGCTATATATACCGATGTGATAGTATAATTTGCAGTAGTATTAGAGGGCAGTAATACTACAGGAAAGTTAAATTCTGAGTTGAATTATTGACATGTCAGAAATGAGCTTTACACTTACAAGGGTATGAGGGGCCCGGTGCAGAAGCTCACTTTCGTTCTGACTAGTATCGCCATTATGGTGAGTCTCGCCGGATTGGTGCCGCATTTGAGGATGCCGCATCACAACAGCGGTCTCAGACAAAGTCATACCCGCGCGAACGATACGCGCCAACTGGTCCGCGATCTATCTTCCGACGGCTCGATCGACGATATCCTCAAGCTCAGTTTCGATCGCACGCGGCATTTCACGGCGCTTCAGGAATTGATCCGGACTGCCAGTGTTCCAATTCTGCCGTACACCGCCCAACTAGCCGCAGCCTCCCACGGACCGCGCGCTTACATCAAGCGTATTCGACGGGTTGGCGCCCGCGGCAACTCTCCCGACCCACTGGTCTAACCTCCTTTTTGCTTTTAATCAGAGCTGCGATGGTTCCGAACGGTCGCAGTCAGGCATGAGGATATTCCTTATGCAGGGTTAAATCAGATGCTGTCCAGCGAGGTTTGCTGTGCCGGGTTTTTCACTGCGCAATCCCTACACGATTATTGTAGGTGCGCTCGTAGTCATCATCCTTGGGGCCACCGCTCTGACGCGGATGCCGGTTGACGTATTCCCTGACATCAAAATTCCGGCCGTGGTGGTGGCGACCTTTTATCAGGGGATGCCGCCGCTCGACATGGAAGACAACATCACCTTCCGTTACGAGCGGTTCTTCACGCTGGGCAGCAATATCGAGCATATCGAATCACGCTCGCTCTCGGGCGTGAGCATCATCAAGGTTTTCTTCCAACCCGGAACCAACGTCGAGTCGGCGGCCGCGCAGATGGGTACGTTGGCGATGGCCGACCTCGGAATCATGCCGCCCGGAACCTTGCCGCCACTGGTGCTGCAATACGATGCCTCGTCACTGCCGGTCGTGATGGTGGCGATGCGCGGCAAAGGGTACGGCGAAACCGAACTCGAGGACCAGGCCCGTTACAACATCCGCAACCAGTTGGCGACGATTCCCGGCGCCTCGGTGCCGATTCCGTTTGGCGGCAAGTTCCGGCAGGTGATGGCCTACGCGAACGCGCAGGCCTTGCAGGCGCGCGGACTTTCGCTGATGGACGTGGTCCACGCGGTGGACAAATCCAATCTGATTTTACCGGCGGGCGACGTTAAAATCGGGTCCAAAGATTATTACATCTACTCCAACAGCATGATCAAAGATGTCTCCCGGATTGGACAAGTTCCAATCAAGGTCGGGCGGGCGCAGATCCCGGTGCTGCTCGATGACGTCGCCAAGGTTCGGCTCTCGTCCCAAATTCAGTACAACAAGGTGCTGATCGATGGTCAGCCCTCGGTTTATATCCCGGTGTTGCGGCAGGTGGGCGCCAACACTATTTCGGTGGTGAACGGGGTAAAGAAACTGCTGCCCAAGGTATTCGGTCTGCCTCCCGGGATGAAGCTGAAGACCATCTTCAATCAGTCAACTTACGTGGTTGAAGCGGTCAAGAGCCTGGAGCATGAGGCGGTTTCAGGATCGGTGCTGGCTTCGCTCATGATCCTCATCTTCCTCGGCAGCTTTCGTTCCACGATCGCGATCTTCCTGTCGATTCCGCTCTCGATTCTGGCGGCGGCATTCGGGCTTTATATCAACGGGTCGACCATCAACATCATGACCCTCGGCGGCTTCGCGCTCGCCGTCGGACGGCTGGTGGACGATTCGGTGGTGGTGTTGGAGAACATCAACCGGCATCTGGCCGCGGGCGAACCGCCGCATGAGGCGGCGCTCAATGGCGCGCAGGAAGTGGCGATGCCGGTGTTCGCCTCGACGGTCACCACCTGCATCGTGTTCTTTCCGGTGATGTTCCTGTTCGGGGTGGCGAAATTTCTGTTCAGCGCGCTGGCGCTGGCGGTGGTGCTGGCGATGGCCGCGTCGTACATCGTGGCGACCACCGTAATCCCGATCTACTGCGCGCGATTTCTAACTGCCCAGGAGGCGGAGGCGTCCGAACATGCCGAAGGTCCCGGACCGCTGGCCGCGTTTAACCGCGCTTACGAACGCTTTGCGCATCGATATGAGCGGTTTCTCTCGGTCGTGCTCGACCGCAAGGCCATTTCCATTGGATGTGTCGCGGCGTTGTTCGTGGTAAGTTTGTTTCTGTATCCGCTGCTGGGAACTGAGTTGTTTCCGGAGACCGACGCCGGCATCTTCACGATCAACTTTCGCGCTCCCGCTGGCGACCGGATAGAGCGGACCACTGATCTTGCCCGCCAGATCGAAAGCCAGATTCGGCGGGTGATACCACCGAGCGACCTCGATATGGTGGTTTCAAATATCGGTCTTGCCCCCAGCATCTCGGCCATTTATTCGCCGAATTCGGCCGAGGATTCGGGCTTTATGCAGGTTGAACTGCAGCCCGATCATAAACGCACAACTTTTTATTATGTACGTAAACTCAAACGTGTGCTGGCCGAAAAGCTTCCCGAGGCCCGGGTTTTCTTCTCATCCGGCAGCATCGTGGATGCGGTGTTGAACTTCGGGCAGATGGCGCCGATTGACGTGCAGTTCAGCGGCCCCCATTTTGCCGCCCTGTACCGGGTTGCCAGTCAGTCGAAGGAATTGGTCCATCAGCTTCACGGCATCTCTCAGACTTTCATCCCGCAGGAGCTGGATTATCCGACCTTCGACGTCCGCGTAGATCGCATCAAGGCGGCCCGTCTCGGACTGACGCAGAAGGGCGTAATCACGGCGTTGATCACGGCGCTGAATTCGAACCTGTACATCGCCCCGTCGATCTGGATCGATCATCAGGACCAGAACGACTACTTCCTGACGGTCCAATACAAAGGATCCGAGAACGGCTTCAAGTCTATTGAGGCGGTGCAGGACATTCCGGTTCGCAGCTATGCCGGCGAGACCGGCCACGCGCAAAGTCTGTTGCTGCGCGACGTCGCGGCAGTGGTGCCAGAGTATCATCCCTCGGAGGCGGATCATTACAACATTCAGCGCGTGGTGGACCTGCTGGTGTCGCCCAGCACCGACGATCTTGGTGGCACCCAGACCGCGATCGAGCGCACGCTGAAGAAAATCGCGCTGCCGCCGGGGGTCGCCGTTACCTATCGGGGATCGGTGTCGGCTATGCGCGCGTCGTTTTCGAGCTTTGGGTTCGGTCTAAGCCTGGCAGTGGTATTGTTGTACCTCGTGATGGTCGCGCAATTTCGCTCATTTCTGGATCCATTCATCATCATGTTCGCGGTTCCGATGGGCCTGATCGGCGTATTGTGGACCCTGTGGGCCACCGGCACGACGCTCAATATCGAATCTTTCATGGGTATCGTGGTGATGGTTGGTATCGTGGTGTCGAATTCGATTTTATTGGTCGATTTCGCCAACGAACGCCGGCGTCAGGGCCAGGAATTGCGGCGCGCGGTGATCGATTCCGCACGCATCAGGATGCGTCCGATCCTGATGACGGCGCTCGCCACCGTGGTCGGCCTGCTGCCGATCGCGATAACCACCGAAGCTTCGGCGCCGTTGGCCCGCGCAGCGGTTGGCGGACTCGCGGTGAGCACTGTCCTAACACTGTTTTTGGTCCCCTGTATTTACGAACTGTTCTATTCGCGAATGAGCCCGGGTGTGAATCGATGATCATCAAGTCAAGCGTTCTCAGGTCCCTGTTGAGCGGAGCTGTCGTGCTCGCCGCGCTAACCCTGTGTAGCTGCGGAAAGCGGGTTGATTCCAGCACGACGCCCGCCGAGCCGATCGTCTCGGCGATTCATCCACAACGTGGTCTGATGACCAGCGGCATTGAATTGCCCGGCGACGTGGTCGGCTTCTATGAAGCAGCGCTCCACGCCAAGGTTACCGGTTATCTGAAATGGATCGCCGTGGATAAAGGCGACTGGGTGAAGCAGGGACAGGTGCTGGCTGAGATCCAGGTGCCTGAACTCGACTCCAATTTGCGGCATGCGCAGGCGAGTCTCGAGATTCAGCGCATCACCTATTTCCGGCTGAAGCGGGTGCAGGAAACTGATCCGCGGCTGGTGGCCCAGGAAGACGTGGATATGGCGCTGGCCAAATACCAGGAAGCGGGCGCCACGGTTCATACCTTCGAAACCATGGTCGGGTATACGAAGATTGTTGCGCCGTTCACGGGTGTTATCACCGGGCGTTTCGCCGATCCCGGAGCGTTGATTCGCGCCGGCGGCGGCGACATCGGAGTGGATGAGACCTCGGGTCTGGTCTCGCCGGGTGCGACCGAGGGCGCCGGCGGTCATCGTACCGGCGGTGGTCCGGTGCTCACCCTGGCTAAAATCGATCAGCTGCGCATTTACGTGTATGTCCCGGAGGGTTCATGTCCGCTGGTCCGCCGGGGCGCTTTGGCGACGCTGCGGTTCGATGAATTCCCGAATGATAAATTCAACGGCAAAGTGGTCCGGTACGCGAATGCGCTCGATCTTGCCACGCGCACCATGCTGACTGAGATCGATCTCGATAATCCTAAACGCGTGATTTACCCGCGAATGTATGCTCACGTTAAGTTGCAACTGGTACGCCATCCCGACGCTTTGCGGATACCCGCTGGCGCGATTGAAGGCATGGGCAACACCGCTCACGTGCTGGTAATCCGCGATGGCCAACTGGCTACAAAACCAATCACGACCGGGATCAGAGATGGCAACTACGTCGAGATATTGTCCGGGCTGACGTCGAAGGATTTGGTGGTCAGTAGCTTCAGCAGCGCGCTGGTATCCGGCGAAAAAGTCAGATTTGTGGTCGATGGGGACAAAAACGCAGACGCCTCCGCCGACGGCAATGGCGTGGCGGGATAATTCCTAATCGAATTCGCGTCTGTCTTTACTCTTCCATCGGCACGCAATGGAGTCGAACCGGCAATGAGAACTTACAGTATTGCTGTTGCTGCACTATGTCTTTGGGCAGCATTGCAAAGCGTTGCTTATGCGGATGGGATGTCCGCCAGTCAGACCGTCCACACGCCCACGGTTTCGAGCGATAAAATTCCGGCGTATTCGACGCCGCTATTTCCGACTCCCCCCGGGATAACGACTACAATCCAAAGCAGGGCGGCAACTCCCCCGCGTGGATTGCCAATTCGATCGGGTCAGGAACTCACGCTCAAGCGGGCAATCGAGATCGCCCTCAAATATCATCCGCGAGTCCGGGAAGCGATTGACAACACCGCGGCAGCGCACGAGAGAATCGGCGAAGCTCGTTCGTACCTCGGGCCCCAGCTTTACGGCAGCGGTCAATACTTGCGCTCGACCTATAATGGAATCGGAAACACCAGTTACTACGATCAACAGGGTCTGTGGCCGCGCATGACTGGGCGCAATCACGATCTTCCTGCCAATAATTTTGCGCAAAATTGGGTTACCGGTAACAACTATATGGGCGGCTTGGCGCTGTCGCAGTTCCTGTTTGACTTCGGCCGCCGACAGGCTTTCGTCAGCCAGCGCGAGTTCGAGGCCAAAGCCGCCACTGCGCGAGAGCAGCTAACCGATCTCGATCTGATTTTCGAGGTATCGCAACGCTATTTTCGTCTGCTCGAGGCCCAGAAATTGATCGGCGTCTACCAAAAAGCGGTGGAACAGCGCAAATTCCATCTGCATGAAGCCGAGGTAAAAGCCAAAGCGGGACTTCGTCCGGAGCTCGACGTTTATGTCACCCGGGCTGAACTTGAACGATCGGAACTGCATCTGGTCGATGCGCGTAACGCGCAGCTCGATGCCAAAGTCGCTCTGGATAACGCATTGGGCCTGACTGACCTCGCCCCGCGTTACGTTCCGTCCGATGTACTCACCTATTCGCCCGTGTCACAGCCGCTCGCACCGCTGTTGGAAAACGCGTTTCATCTCCGGCCCGATCTGCAAATGATGAAGCATGAGGTGCGTGCGATGGGCGCGCAGATCGTGGAATATCGCAGTGACTATTTTCCTACCGTCAATGGGGTGGCGGGTTATGCCGGAATGGGCACCGGATTGCCGATGGCCAACAACTTCAACGCTGGAATTGTGATCAGTTGGCCAATCTTCAACAGCTTTTTGACGACTCATCAGCTCGCCGAAAGCAGATTTCGCCGGAAGGCGATTGAAAGTGCGATGGATGATCTGCGCCAGCAAATCACCTTGCAAGTGAAAACAGCGTATCTGAACTGGCAAGCATCGATCGATCGTATCCGGCGTGCACAACAGGCCTTGATCGCATCGCGTGGGCAGATGCAGCTTTCCGATCAGAGGTATACCAACGGCCTGACCGATATCGTCGAGCTCGAGGATGCTCAGCGCCACTACACGGAAGATGATGCGGTTTATGCCGACGCCCTGTACCGTTATTCGATCGCCAAGGCGGCGGTCGATCAGGCTACCGGCGAATCGCTTGATTCAATGTGAAGGTGAGGCTGGTTCACCACTGCGCTGAGCAGCCCGATGGAAAATTCACTTCTCAATTCGTAGCCGCCAGGCGCAGCCGTCGGGGCGCGGCTCGTCGGCTGCGTAACCTTCCGCTTCCGCCGCCCGTGGGATATCAACCACGCCCCGTTGATCATCGAGTATCAGCTCCAGCGTCTGCCCGCGTTCCATCTGTTCCAGCCGCACCTTGGCATGGGCCCAGTTAAGTGGGCATTTGACGCCGCGCAAGTCGAGTAGAATCAATGGTTGGACGGTGCTCATCGATGATTGCTCAGCCTAGCAAATCAGCCATCCACGAGCATGATGCGCCCAAATGGGGCAGCGCGATTTCCATCATCGCTTGAACCCTGCGCCGGCAGGTGATGACGTAAGAGCAGGCAATTGCCAGCTGTCATGATCAATTCGGCCGCCCGCACCTATCGGATCAAGGAAATTTTCCGCACTTTGCAAGGCGAAGGTGCGAATGCGGGCCGCAGCGCAATTTTTATTCGCTTCGCCGGCTGCAATCTGTGGTCGGGCCGCGAGCAGGATCGCCTGCGCGGGCGCGGTTCTTGCGCGCTTTGGTGTGACACCGATTTTTACGGCGGCGAGGATCTGGACTCGCGGCAGATTGCCGAGCGGGTGCGGACCCTGTCGGGCATGAACGGAGCGATCTTTGTCGTGCTCACGGGCGGTGAGCCGTTGCTGCAACTCGATCGCAATCTGGTCGATGAATTGCACCGGAATGGATGCGTGCTGGCGATCGAAACCAACGGCACTATCGCCACCGATCTGCCGCTGGATTGGATTTGCGTCAGTCCCAAGGTGGGAGCCGAGCTCAAGCTGACCGCCGGCGATGAACTAAAGGTGATCTATCCGCAGGAGAATCTGAATTTCCGCGGTTTGGAAAAGTTGGGCTTTCGTTATTTCTTTATTCAGCCGATGGATGGACCGGCGCGGGAGGAAAATACACGCGCGGCGATCAATTTTTGCACTCAAAATCCGCGCTGGCGGCTAAGCCTCCAAATTCACAAACTGATCGGCATTCCGTAGTCCCCAAATCAGGCCGTGATCTCCAAAAAAACTTCGGCGCCGACCACGCGCGCCTTGTACGTGCGAACCGGGAGGGTGGCTGGAAATGAGAGAGCTTCGCCGGTTCTGATCGAGAAGCAGCCGCCGTGAATCGGACATTCGACCACGTCGCCCTCAAGAAATCCCTCGGACAGCGAAGCCTGCCCGTGAGTGCAGATATCGTCGGTGATAAAGATTTCGGTATCTAATTTGTAGACCGCCAGCGGCGGGAGACCCTCGACCTCCACCCGCTTGATGGATCCGGGTTCCAGCTCAGATACCTCACAAATGCGTTTTAATTCGGGTGCCATTTTCATCAAATTATAGTTGCCACCCGCGGACAAGAAAACCGCACGAAGCCGATCCGCTCGGCCGTAAACCCTTCACGAAGGCAAGCAATACGCTGGGCCGATACTCTGCTTCCCATTAAAATCAGGTCGACACTCTTACCGCAGAACGATTGCAGAATTTACGACGCGTAAGCTATGGTCCAATTTCCAAATCTGACTTGCCTGAACTGCGCGAAGAGGATGCAAAATGGACTTAAGAAGCTGTCTTGCGACCATGGTCGAAGAGGGGATGATAACCAAAATCGACGACCTGGTGGATTGGAACCTCGAGGCCGGCGCGATCATGCGCTACGGGAATGAGCATCGCGGCCCCGCCCAATGGTTCACCAACATCAAAGATTCGATGAAAGGATCGAGCTTGCTGGGCGGACTGTTCGCCACCTTCGAGCGGCTCGCCGTGATCCTCGGCCTCCCCCCCGACAGCACCTATCACGAGCTGGTTGATTTTTATGAGCGTGGCTTTATCAAGCGAATGAAGCCGAAAATTGTTCCGTCCGGAATTTGTCAGCAAAACGTGATGCTGGGCGACGATGTCGATTTGCTCAAGTTGCCGGTCCCACAGCTTCATCCTCAAGACGGCGGCCGCTATATCGGCACTCTCAATATCGGCGTATGCAAGGACCTCGATTCCGACTGGGTCAACTGGGGAACCTACCGCGGAATGATCCATGATCGGCGCTCCACCGGTATATGGCTGGGACCGCTCAATCATGGCGGGATGATCCTTGCCCGCTATCGGGAACACAGCAAGGTGATGGAGTACGCGCAGTTTTACGGCAGCGATCCGCTGTCGAATATCGTCGCCGCTTCCGGCGTTCCATATGGCGTGCCTGAAGTCGAAGTGGTCGGCGGCATTCGTAACCAGCCGGTCGAACTGGTCAAGTGTAAGACGGTCGACCTGTACGTTCCCGCCGACGCTGAAATAGTGCTTGAGGGCACTATCGACCCTGCCGAAACCAAGGATGAAGGCCCATTTGGCGAATATCCGGGTTATGTGGTCGCGGGGGTGGTTAAGCGTCCCATCTTCCGGCTGAGTGCGATCACATATCGCAATAATCCTATTCTGCCTTCGACCTGCCTGGGCGTACCGCTTGACGACGGGCTGGTATGGGGCTTGTCGGTAGCCGCCAACGTCAAGACCCTGCTCAGCGAGCGCGGCATTCCGTTCAAGCAGGTATGCGTGCCGGCAGAAGCGGCATGGCATGCAGTGATCGTCTCGACCAAGACGCCATATGCCGGTATCGCGCAGATGATCGCCTCGCTGGTGTGGACCGATCGTAACGGCTCGTACTTTCCGTATGTGATAGTGGTGAACGACGACATCGATCCGGCCAATCTCCAGGATGTGTTTCACGCGGTATGCACCAAATGCAATCCGGTGACCGGCGTTCACATCTATCCCGGCTACACCAACAGTCCGCTCGCCCCCTACCTGGCGAAAACCCCTTTCAAAGAACTTGGCGCCGGCGGCGGCAATATTCTGTTTGACTGCACCTGGCCGGTGACATGGAATGAAAAAGAGGTGCCCGATCGGCTCGCGTTTGATAATACGTACCCCGAAGAGATCAAACGCAACGTGTTGGCCAATGCACAGCGCTGGGGATTGGCGAGGTCGCGCAGCTAAGGCGTTGTAGCAAATTCCGAACTGGCGCATTTCAAGCCGAAAGGAAGTGATATGACTAAAAAGCGGGTTCAGGCCAATTCAACGAACGCGAATGAGGTGCGGGTCAGATGGCCTGAAAGCGCGTTCGCTCTGCCCAAGGATATCTTCCATCGGGAAGATGTCTACCGGCTGGAGTTGGAGAGGATCTTTTATGGTCCTGATTGGCACCCGCTGGCGCATGTGGCGGAGATTCCCAACCGAGGAGATTTCAAAAGCTTCCGGCTCGGCGAGGTGCCGGTTCTGATCGTTCATGGCGATGATGATCAAATCCGGGTGTTCGCCAATTCCTGTACCCATCGGGGGACTCAGCTCGAGAC
>DAHVFB010000063.1 GCA_027317185.1 Deltaproteobacteria bacterium | reverse complement strand
CACTTCATTGACCGGGCTGATGCCCGCGGTGTCGGCCATCACCATCGCCACCTGGCGCAGATCCTTACGGTAGATGGGCTGCTCCGCCACGCCGCGACGCAGGCTGCCCAGCTCGCTCAGCGGCACCATAACGCCGTCGGAACCCTGAAGCTTCAGCCTGGTCAGATTTTCGATATTCGATCGGGTTGCCCGCGGCATCCGCAGTTCGATCATCAGGGGATCGCGCTCGGTCTGGCTATGCACGGTGTCGGTCGCGTTGCCGCCGATCATCAGAGCGAGAGTTTGCGCCGCCTGCGCGGTGGTGATGCCGTGAAGGGCCGCCTTTTGGCGATCGAGCATGAAATGCAGGCGCGGCTGCGCGGCGACCGAAAAGTCGTCGGTATCGACCATGCCGGAGGTGCGGTCGAAGACACTGCGTAGTTTGCGTCCGTAGCCGATGAGCTGGCCATATCCAGCCCCTGGCGGCCCATAGATTTCCGCGACGACGGTTTCGAGCACCGGCGGGCCCGGCGGCATCTCGACGATCTTGATCTTCGCGTGGTGTTTACGCGCGAGAGCATCCACCAGCGGGCGAATCCGGAGCGCGATTTCGTGCGACGACTGGGCGCGCGCTCCCTTAGGCACCAGATTGATCCGGATATCGGCCTGCCACGGAGTGCGGCGCATATAGTAATGGCGGACCATGCCGTTGAAGTCGAAAGCCGAGGGGATCCCGGTATAGGATTCGAAATTGGTGACTTCCGGAACGCGGGCCAGCAATGCATCGAAATCGCGGATAACTGCGTCGGTGGACTCCAACGCCGAGCCTTGCGGCAGATCGATCAAGAGTTGCAGCTCGTTCTTGTTGTCAAACGGGAGCATCTTGAGCGGCACCAGACCCAGAACCACCAGCAGAATCGAACCGACAAAAGCCCCACCCATCGCGAGCAGAAAAATGTGCGCACGCTTGCGGCTCGCCAGCAGCGGTCCAAGAATTCTCGTATACCAACGCCTGATCGTGGCCCCGCTGTCGTCGTCCGTGTGGCCGCCGTCGGTGCGCTCGCCGTCGGGTGAGTGGTCGCTGCGCAGCAGATGGTAGGCCGCCCACGGCGTGATCGTGAAGGCCACCATCAATGACACCAGCATCGCCAGCGGTACGTTGAACGGCATCGGCCGCATGTATGGCCCCATCATGCCGGTGACGAAGAGCATCGGGATGAACGAGGCGATAACGGTAAAGGTCGCCAGGATGGTGGGCGGCCTGACTTCATCGACCGCAATCAGTATCGCTTCGCGGGCCGAATGCGTGGCGAGGCGGAAATGGCGATGGATGTTCTCCACATCGACGATCGGATCGTCGACCAGCAGACCCAGCGAGAGTATGAGCGCGAACAGCGTGACGCGGTTGATGGTGTAGCCGGCGATGAGGTTGCCGACCAGCGTGATCGCGAGTGTGATGGGAACCGCGATGGCGACGATAAAGGCCTCGCGCGGCCCGAGAAAGAAGGCGAGCAGGATCACGATGATACCGATCGCGATCAGCAACTCGCGGATTAGCTCATTGACCTTCTCGTTGGCGGTCTCGCCATAATTCCGTGTGACCAGCACCTCGACATCGGAGGGGATGACTACACTTTTTAGCGATTCGACCTTGCCGATCAGTCCTTCAGCGACGGCAACCGCGTTGGTGCCGTGACGCTTGGCAAACGCTACCGTCACGGCCGGGTAGAGACGGCCGCGATCGCCAAGCGCGTCGAGCTTCAACTGCCCCGGCTCCTTGAACAGGTGCGCGCGGGCCGGTCCGAAGCCAATGGTGGTGTAAGAAACCGGCTCAGCCGGGCCGTCAACGATACGCGCCACGTCGCGGAGGTAGATCGGCTGCTGATGACGGATGCCGACCACCAGGCTCGAAACCTCGGCGGCGCTGGTCAGGAACGGTCCGCTATCGACCACGTACTCGCGATTGTCAGCCGTGAAGGTACCGGCCCGAAGATTGGCGTCGGCTCCGCGTAGTGCATGCGCCACTTTAAGCGCCGCAAGACCGTGTCCGGCAAGTCGATCGGGATCGAGTAATACGCGAATCTGGCGCGGCCTGCCGCCCACCACAAACGATCGCCCGCTGTCCGGGACCTCCTGCATGCGATGCAGTATCTCGTCGGCGACCCGGCGCAGCGCGGCGTCAGTTTCGGTTTTGCTCCACAACGTAAAGGTGAGGATCGGCACGTCGTCGATACCCACCGGCTTTACGATCCATCCGGTCACGCCCGGCGGAGTGGAGTCGCGATTTGATTCAAGTTTGTTGTAAATCTCGACCAGACTCTTGGTCTGATCGTAGCCGACTCGAAAGCGCACCGTGACCATCGCCATTCCCGGCTGCGAGATGGAATAGATGTGTCTGACACCCTCCATTTCCCACAGACGCTTTTCCAGGTTGATGGTGACGAGGTTCTCGACTTCGGCGGCGCTGGCCCCCGGCATCTGCACGATGATGTCGGCCAGCGGTACGGAAATCTGCGGATCCTCTTCGCGGGGCGTGGCCATGAGGGCGACCGCGCCAGCGGCCAGCGAAGCGAGCAGTAACAGAATCGAAAGGTTCGATCCCAGAAAGAGACTGACTATACGCGCCGTCAGCCCCAGCTTCTCGCTACCGTTGCCGCTCAATGGCCGACTCGGTCAGGGTGGTCGAGAATCACCCGATCTCCCGGCTGCAGTCCTGCCAGCACTTCGCGGCGCTCGCCCAGGCCACGCCCAAGTGAAACCATCTGGGTCTGAATTCTTCGGCCGGTATATACCCGCACGGTGGCGAGCTGACCGATTTGATCGATCGCATCACGGGGGACCGTAATAATGTTCTCGCTTCCCGCCGTGAAAGCCGCGCGCGCGAACATCCCGGGCCGCAGATGATTGCCACTTGGCAGCGGCGCTCGCACAATAAAACTCCTGCTCGCCGGATCGGCGGCAGGCACAATTTCGCTGACCGACGTTTGGTAAGTTGCGCCGGTGGCGTCCACGCCGACCTGAAGCGGCGTGCCGATTTCAATACTGCGCGCCAGTTCTTCGGGCGCTTCCAGTTCTACGCGCAGAGCATGCTCGTCGTACAGGCGCACAAGCGGCTGCCCCGGCATCGCCATACCGCCGGGTTCCGTCAGACGCTCGACCACGATCCCATCCACCGGCGAGCGAACCGTTGCATAATCCAATTCGGCGCGCGCCGCGGCGACTCCTGCCTGGGCCTGCGCCACGCTTGCCGCCGTACTGCGAAAGGAGGCTTCGGCGGCCTCGTTTTCCCTGGCCGTCACGGAACCACGAGCGAACAGCTCGGAAAATCTTTTCCGATCGGACTGCGTGCGGCTCATCTCCGCTCTGGCGGCGGCCAGCAGCCCTTGCGCCTGCGCAACCTGCGCGGCGAGCTGCGAACGGTCGAGCACGACGATAATTTGGCCGCGCGTGACGTGCTCACCCGCGCGCACCGTCACTGCCTTGACGCGGGCGGTGACGCGGCTGGCGGCTTCGATCGGTACCCGCGATTGGATCGAGCCAATCACCGCGTAACGCAGCGGAACCTGCTGACTGAGCACGCGGCCAAGGTTGCGTTCAGGAACGTTAATAGCTTTTTCGTGCAGCAACCCCGGCTCAATCAGATTGCCGAACAGCAGCCTGAAGAGAAGCCACAGCAAAGCGATCGCCGCGGCACCTGCGATCAGCGCGCGCTGCCGGGACCAGCCCGGCCGCGATTCGGTTAATGTATCGGTCATATTTCAGCTTCCAGAGGATGGCCCAAGCTCGTGTCCGGTTGCGAGTTGGAGGGCCGCGTCATCGACCGCCACCGTCACTTCGACGGTGACCGCCCGCAAGTCCGCCTCATCGCGAGTGGCTTGCGCATCGAGAACCGCAACGTTGGTGGCAAGCCCCGATCCATAGCGATCTTCAAGAATTTTAAGCGCACGATTCGCATACGCGGTATTGCCTTTGGCGACCTCCAGTTCCTGGCGTGCGGCAAGCAGGTTGTGGTAAGCGGTCTCGACCCCGAGCCTGATCGCGTGGCGGAGATCGTCGGCCAGCACCTGCGCCCGTGAAAGGTCCGCCTCCGCCGCATCGACTTTGGCCCGCGTGGCCATGCCATTAAACAAATTGAGATGGCCGGTCAGCAGTACGCCAGCATTATTTCCCGCCCGCACCAGCCGCTCGGAATCGTTTTCATAAATTCCCGACAGCCCCACGGTCGGAAGATAGTCGGCACGCGCGATGGTGACCGCTTCGCGCGCCTGCCGCACCCGCGAATCAGCGACCTTGATTTCGGGCCGAGCGGCGACCGCCTGCTCCTGCAGCACCTTGAGTTCACCCGGCGCTTGCGCCGAACGGCTTAAAACGGCCGGACCTTTGATCGGCGCGACCGCTTCATCTTCTTGGGCCAGGATATGCGCGAGCTTCGCCCTGGCGATTCCGACCTGGCTTTGCGTTTCGAGCCGGTCCTGTTCGAGATTACCCACCAGCACCCTGGTTCGCAGTACGTCGGAATTGACCACCATCCCATGCCGAAACAGGTCTCCGGCCTGAGTCAAATGTGCGCGCGCCGCCGCCAGCCCGCGATCAACCACATCCATTTTTTGTTCGGCGAGCATCGCGGCGTAGTACGCCTCAATCACGTCGAACTCGACCGCCTGCCGAGTTTGAATCAATTGCCAGCGCTGAACATCAGCGGCGAAGCCCGCAACGCGATAAGCCGCGATCAATCTGCCGCCGGCGAATAGCGGATAAGAAAGGACTATCTGGCTTTGAAAATTGGAGAGATAGTTCGGATAATTGAGCGCATTAAGACCAAAGCTGCTCTTGCTAAAATCCTGTTGCAGCAGCCGGTCGGAAAACACCTGAACCGGATTGTTGCTGTAGGAGACATTCTCGTTCGCGTCGAGCCGCGGAATCATTGCGCCGCGAGCGGCGCTCACGTCCGCGGTTGCGGCCTCGCTACTCAAACCACCCGCCTTGAGCGTGCGATTATTGCGCAGCGCAGTGGCTATCGCGCTATCGAGCGAAATTCGGTGCAGCGCGGAATCCGCCGCCCTGGCGACGCCCGTGAGCAACACCATCAGCAGCATTGGAACTGTCCAGCGCAGCGGCGCACGAAGCTTCAGCGTCCGGTGGCCGCGATCCGGCCGCGAATCCGTCACCGCTCCGTAACGGGTACGAGGCCAGCGCAGAAGTGCTCGCGAGCGGTTCGCCCGGTCATGGTCGTGGGCGATCATCTGTCTGCAAAATAACCAATGCGGCGCTGCGAATGAGTCGCGCAAAGCCTGAAAATTCCGCATTTGATGGCATCCGGTGCGGAATTCAGCGCCGCCACTTCGACCCTGTGATCGTTTTGCGCTCGCTTCATGAAGGCTCTCCTTGACTGCCATCAGTATTCCATTATTCTATTGATTAAGGCAACAGTGTCAGTAAATGAAATCGATCACGGTCCGGGGATGGCGATATTCGAGCAGTTCGCCGCGGTGGCGCGGGCGCTGGCTCATCCGTACCGGCTGGTGCTGGTGCAACTGCTGGGTCAGGGCGAAACTTCGGTGGAAGTGTTAGCCGAGCGATCCGGAATCACCATTGGCAATACCTCGCAGCACCTGCAGCGGCTGCGGCGCGCCGGGCTGATAACGGCGCGTAAGCAAAGTCAGCGGGTTTTATACCGGTTGACGGACGATGCGGCGGCGCTCGGCCTGCTCGCGGCTTTGCGCCGCGTCGCCGAGGGCAATCTCGCCGAGGTGCGCCAACTGATCCAGAGCTATTTCCGTGAGCGCGACGCGCTGGAGCCGGTCTTGCCCCGCGAATTATTGCGCCGGATGCGCCGCAAGCAGGTTACCGTGCTTGACGTGCGCTCGGCCGAAGAATTTGCCGCCGGTCATCTGCGAGGCGCGGTTAATATCCCGCCGGGCGAACTGCGCCGGCGTCTGAAGGAACTGCTCCCGGGCCGCCAGATCGTGGCCTACTGTCGCGGCCCCTATTGCGTGCTGTCATATGAAGCTGTGGCCGGGCTTCGCAAACTGGGCTATGACGCCCGGCGTCTTGAAGGTGGATTTCCAGAATGGAAGGCGTCCGGGATGCCAGTCGAGTCCGCTGATTAGTCTGCGCTTAGAGGTCGCTTCCGGACGCGCCGGCCGCCGTAGTTTTCCGCTCAGCCTCCTCTCCCGGTCGGGAGAGGACGGCGCGCAGCGCCAGGTGAGGGACCTTAAAGATATTCAAATATCTTCGGCTATTCTTTCCAGCACCCCATCGAGGTTCTCTACCACCTCGTTATTCCAAAAACGCAGCACGCGATAGCCGCAGGATTCCAGGTACGCGGTACGAGCGGCATCGGCCCGGCGCTGCTCTTCGGCGGCGTGGCCGCCGCCATCGAGTTCAATCACCAGCTTGGCCGCGAGGCAAAAGAAATCGGCGATGTATGGTCCAATCGGATGCTGGCGGCGGAACTTGGCTCCCTTGAGTTGACCGCCGCGCAGACGGTTCCAAAGCCGTTGCTCGGCCTCGGTGCTCGCGCGGCGCAATTGTCGCGCGCGGTCGCGAACCAGTGGCGGAGGCGGCGGTTCAGCGGCGGAGATAGCTTTCATCAAGGTCCCTCACCCGCGCCTTCGGCCACCTCTCCCGATTGGGCGAGGTTCGGAATGCCGCGCCGATCGATAATCACCACCGTCCACCCCGACGGGTGCTCACTTAGCGGGGGCGGTGGATTCGGCGATGATTTCGGCAAGGTCGCGCACCCGCATCGAATCTTCCAGCGATCGCGATTTCACCGCATCTTCCATCTGCGTCATACAGAACGGGCATCCCACCGCCAGCGTCTCCGGATTGGCCGCAGTCAGTTGATCGAGCCGCTTCTGATTGATCCGCGAGCCTTCGTGCTCCTCCTTCCAGAAGCATCCGCCGCCCGCGCCGCAGCAAAATGTGCGCTCTTTCGAGTTGTCGACGTCCGCCACCTGCGCGCCCGGAACCGCCCCGAGCGCGGCGCGCGCGCCGTCCCATTTGCGGTTGTGACGCGCCATGTAACAGGGGTCGTGATAGGTGACGCGCTGGCGCAGCTCGCGGGTGGGCTTAAGCCGTCCATCGCTAATCAACTCGGCGATGAACTCGGCCTCGTGCACCACCTCGTAGTTGCCGCCGAAGTCCGGATACTCATTCTTCAGATTATGAAAACAGTGTGGGCACTGAGTGACTATTCGCTTCGGCTTATAGCGATTCAGGGTCTCGATATTCTGGCCGGCCACGGTCGCATAAAGATACTCATTGCCGAGCCGCCGGACCGGATCGCCGGTACACATCTCTTCGACCCCGAGGATGCCGAAACGCACGCCCGCCTGTTTCATCAGGCCCGAGAAGGCGCGGCTCACTTTTTGGTTGCGCTCGTCGTATGAGCCGGCACAGCCAACCCAATACAGCACGTCAACCTGCGCCGGATCATCGATCTCGGCCATAATCGGGATGCCGCTGTCAGCCGCCCAGTCGGCGCGCTTTTCCTGCGCCATCCCCCATGGATTGCCCTGCACCTCGACCCCGCGAAACGCGCTCTGCGCCTGACTCGGGAACTTGCTCTCCATCAGCACCTGATGGCGCCGCATATCGACGATGCGCTGGATATGCTCGATACCGACCGGGCAGCCCTCTTCGCACCATCCGCAGGTGGTGCAGCCCCAGACCGCGGCCTCGGTCGCCACCTCGGTGATCAGATCCGGGCCGTGGTAGTCGATTTCCGCCTTTGCGGGATCGGCATTGTCCGCCGCCGCAGCCGCGCGCGCATTGATGATCGCGGGCGCTTTGTCCAACAGATGGTCGCGCTGCGCGATAACCAGATGCTTTGGGTTCAGGGTCTTGCCGGTCTGCACGGTGGGACAGTTGAGGGTGCAGCGGCCGCATTCCAGGCATGAAGCCATATCGAGCAACTGCTTCCAGTTATACTGCTCGACCTGCGAGACGCCGAAGGTCTCCGCATTTTCAAAATCCTTGATCGGCGCGAGCCGCCCGCGCGGTCCCAGGTTGCGAAAGAAAAGATTCACCGGCGCGATAAACGCATGGCGCAGCTTGGTGAAGGCGAAGCACGACAGCAGCGTGTAGACCAGCAGCACGTGGCCGAGCCAGAGCCATCGATGGAACATCACGCCGGCGCCGAGCGCGCCTTCGAGGCGGCCGACTTCGCGGCCGATATAGGCCCATTCGGTAAAGTTGGGAGGGTTGGCGTTGATCCGCGCGCCTTCGAGCATCAGACCGGTGATCGAGACTAGCAGCAGCATCGCGAGCGGAAATTGATAGCCGAGGCGATTTTCGAGATTGAAGAGCAGTTTTTCCGGGGGAGGACTGCTCAGTGGATCGGGGCGGAAGATCGCTCGGCGAATCCAATGCGCGAGCACACCGGCGATCACCAGGATGAAGAAGGTGTCCATCGCGGCTTTGAAAAGATGATAAAAAGCGCCGTAATAGAAATAGAATGGCAAGCCCAGACGGGCGGAGAGCAGGCTGATATCGCTATTGAGAAAAACGATATTGGTGCCGATGAAAAGTCCGACGAATCCGGTGTAGAGGGCATAATGCATCCAGCCCCACGGCTCACGCATTACGGCGCCCTGGCCTAAGGCGTCGCGGGTGGTGATCCAGATGCGGCGCCACAAATGGTCGAAGCGGTCTTCGGCGGGCGCGCCGATCCGAACGATCCGATACCAACGGTAGGCGGACCAGGCGAACAGGACGCACAATCCTACGAACAGTCCATAGAGCAGCACCTGGAAACTGATCGGAACATTCCAAAGTATTGGACGGGTGATATTTCGATCCATGGGTAATGCAGTTAAAGCAGTAGCGGCAGGCAAAATTCAATCGGCGATTGACCTTGAAGCCGCGCCCGGTTACGGCAATGCAGGAGGAAGGCGATGACGGACGCGAACGAGATTTGCCGGATGGACGCGGTAACGCTGGCGGCGAAGATCAGATCGCGGGAATTGTCGGCGATCGAAGTCACCGTGGCGGCGCTCGCCCGGATGGAGAAACTCGAACCGATCCTGCAGGCGTTTTGTACGCCGACTCCGGATTTGGCGATTGATCAGGCGCGGCGGATCGAAGCCGAAATCGCCGCTGGCCGCGATCCCGGTCCAGTGGCCGGCGTGCCCGCGAGTATCAAGGATCTGATTCTGACGAAGGGTATCCGCACCGCCTCCGGATCGGCCGCCTATGAAAATTTTGTTCCAGATGAAGATGATGTCGCGGTCGAGCGGCTCAAGGCGGCGGGCGCCATCATCCTCGGCAAGACCAACGTGCCGGAGTTCGGCTACAGCGCCACCGGTCATAATCCGATATTCGAGACCACGCGCAATCCGTGGAACACCACGCTGACTTCCGGCGGATCGAGTGCGGGGGCGGCAGTGGCGGTCGCGACCGGGATGGGTCCGCTGGCGGTCGGCAGCGACGGCGGCGGGTCGGTCCGGATTCCGGCCTCGTTCTGCGGATTGTATGGCTTCAAACCGTCGTTCGGCAGAATTCCTCTGTATCCCGGTGCGCGCGACGAACGCTACCCCGGCGTCTCAGGATGGGAGTCGCTTGAATGCTATGGACCGCTCACACGCACAGTCGCCGATGCCGCGCTGATGACCTCCGTGATGGCCGGTCCCGATATGCGCGACCGTCACAGTTTGCCACCCGCGAACTTCGATTGGATCGAGGCGTTAAAAGGCGACCTCAAAGGCAAACGCATCGCCTACAGCCGCGATTGGGGCTATGCGGCGGTGGAACCGGAGGTGCTGCGGATCGCCGATGCGGCCGTCAAAGTGTTCGAGCGCGACTTGGGCTGCATCGTTGAGCAGGCGAATCCGGGCTGGGATGATCCGGCGCGCGCGTTCGCTGGCGTAGTGGTGGCCGAAACGGATCTCGCGGGGATGCGCACAATGCTCGATCGGTATGAATCGCGCATGTCCCCACATCTGGTAGATCTGCTGCGGATGCCGTGGACAGCGGAAGACTTCACCAACGCGAACGTCGGACGCAAGGCACTGGTCAATAAAATGTGGCGCTTTATGATGCGTTACGATCTTTTGCTGACTCCGACGCTGGCGGTGCCGCCGTTCCCAATCTTGATGCAAGGGCCGGACAAAATTGCCGGCCAAGTCGCGCGCGCGTCGTCCTGGCTCTGTTTTACTTTCCCGATCAATTTAACCGGGCAGCCCGCGGCAACGGTACCGGCCGGCTTCACCAGCGATGCGCTGCCGGTGGGCCTGCAGATAATCGGGCGGCATCTGGACGATCCGATGGTGCTGCGGGCCAGCGCCTGCTTCGAGGCGGCTCGGCCATGGCGCGATAAATGGCCACCGCTGCTCGACAAAATGAGGCTGTGAAGCTTATTTCTCCGACGCGAAGAACAGCAGCGCCCGGACCTCGATGCTCTCGCGGGGCGCGGCATTGGGCGGACTGGTCGGATCCTTGAACGACGTATGGCCGGTGAAGCGGGCGCGGCCGTCGTCGAGCGAGTCGAAGCCCTTGAGCAGAATCACCTCGCTTTGCTCCATCAGTGGAAAATAGTACCAGCGGTGATCCGGATTGTAGGTGATCGTGTAAATTTCTCCCGTGCGATCCGGATATAGGCGATAGGTCGGGACGAAATCCTTCTGCACCATGGTGCGCGCATCGCAGACCGCCAGCGGCCACTCCTGAACCGGTCCGCTGATCGGCCGCCATACGTTGATTTCGGCATAATGATGCTTCAGCCGCTCCTCGGCTTCGGCCGCGGGCAATAATTCGCGCACTCGCTGCGGGCCGGAGGTCAGCGTGTAATCGTTATGGGTCGATTGGACCGGCTCCTTAATCGATCCGGCACCCTTCTCCGTCTTACCCGGTTTCGATGATCCTGCGCGTCGCAGGGTATGATCGAAAATGACCACCTGCTCGGCTCCGGTCGCTGCGCGCACCAGCTTGACGACTTCCGGATAATAGACGGTGCGGACTTCATCATCCTGATAAAGTCCCGCACCGCGGTTTCATGGCGCAGCAAAACAAAACCTTGCTCATCAAGTGAAAGCTTGCCGATCAGTGGACGGCCATCGCCGATCTTCACGATTCGAGGCGAGAAGCACAGGTTCATTTCCGGCGTACCGGCCGGCGGCGGATAGGCGTACATCACCGGCTTCTCGTGCATCTCGCCCAGGTAGTTCAGCGATCCTTCGACCATCATGGGCGGCTCGGGATTGTGAGTTGAAATCGCACTGGCCATGCGAAATCCTCCTGGATCTCCGCAATTGACCCTTACGAATGCTTTACTTTTTTCAGCTCTTCGACCATTTCAGGCACAGCTTTGAACAGGTCGGCGACCAGCCCGTAATCCGCGACGCTGAAGATCGGCGCGTCGGGATCTTTGTTGATCGCCACGATGGTTTTCGAATCCTTCATTCCCGCCAGATGCTGTATCGCGCCGGAAATTCCGACCGCTACATAAAGTTCCGGCGCGACCACTTTGCCGGTCTGACCAACTTGCAAATCGTTGGGCACGAAGCCTGCGTCGACCGCGGCCCGGCTGGCGCCCATCGCGGCCCCGAGTTCATCGACCAGCGGCTCAAGCACAGTCTTGAAATTTTCACCCGATCGTAAACCGCGTCCGCCCGAAACCACAATCCGAGCTTCGGTTAACTGCGGCCGATCGCTTTTGGTCTGGTTGAAGGAAACGAATTGCATGCGGCCCGCGCCGGCATCGATTTCAGCCTCCACTTTTTCGATCGCAGCAGAGGATCCGGAAGGCTGCGCAGCATCGAACGCCGTTGCCCGCACCGTGACGACCTTGAAAGGCCCGTCCATTTCGATACTCGCGAGCGCATTGCCCGCGTACATCGGCCGAATCAGGGTGTTGTCCTCTCCGATCGCCACTATTTCGGAAGCCATCGGAGCTTCCAGGCGCGCCGCGATCCTGGGCAGCAGGTCCTTGCCGATCGCGGTCGCGGTCGCCAGCACATATTCAGCCCCGAGCTTTTTGGCGACGGCGGAAATCGCGCAGCTATAGGCGTCGGCCAGGTATTCCTTGAGGGCGGGATGCTCAAGCACGACAACTTTACTTACGCCATATTTGGCCAGATCGGCCGCGAGTCCGTCGAGTTGGTCGCCGGCGATCACCGCGAGGCAGTTCCCGCCGCGCTTTTTCGCCAGCTCCAGGCCGGCGTGCAGCGCGACCATGGTGGTCTTCGGGAAACGCTGGCCCTGATATTCGGCGATTACAAGTACATCACCCATCGGTAGCTATGGAGATCCTTTCCAGTCAGATAACGCTGGTCAATCAGATTACTTTGGCTTCGCTGTGGAGCACCTGAACGAGGTCGGCCGGCGACTCCAGTTTCCGTCCCGCTTCACGTTTGGGCGGCGCCGTGAGCGTTTTGATCCTGAGGCGCGGGGTCAGATCGATTCCCATGCTGTCAACCGCAATTTCCTTCAGTTCCTTCTTCCGCGCCTTCATGATTCCAGGCAATGAGGCATAGCGCGGTTCATTGAGCCGAAGATCGGTTGTGATCACGCCCGGCAGCGGGAATGCGATCGTTTCGAGACCGCCGTCAACCTCGCGCGTCACGGTGCATTTGCCATCGCTCAGCTCGATTTTCGAGGCGAAGGTGGCCTGCGGCCAACCCAGCATCTCGGCCATCATCTGGCCGACCTGATTGGAGTCGTCGTCGATCGCCTGTTTGCCGAGAATCACCAGCTCCGGCTTCTCCTGCGACGCCACCGAGGTCAGGATGCGCGCGATTGCAAGCGTATCCAGCGCCCCGTCGGATTTGACGAGAATCGCACGGTCGGCGCCCATCGCGAGTCCGGTGCGGAGCTGTTCCTGCCATGATTGCTGGCCGATCGAGCACAATACCACCTCGCCGGAACCCTGTTTTTCCTTGATTCGCAGCGCCTCTTCAATCGCAATTTCGTCGAAAGGATTGATCACCCATTTGATGTTATCGGTTGCGATACCGCTGCCGTCGGGCAGCACCCGTATGGTGGTGGCAGGGTCGGGTACGCGCTTGACCGGAACGAGAATCTTCACGAGAGTTGCTCCAATTTATTGGCCATCCGGCGCTCGAAACTGATCGGCATTAACGGATGCCTACTGCCGCCGTTCGCGCAGAGCGAATTACCGGGCGAGCCTAAGCATAGCAAGTGGTTTTGATCGTCGCATCCTCGAAACCACTGCTGCTATTCGTTGTAGCCCAAACGATGGGATAGCTCGCGACCGGCCTCAAGGATTAGCGGGGCAATTTCTGCGCTGATACGCTCGTGCGTCACGCGATAGGCGGGACCCGCCACCGCCAGCGATCCCACCACGGAGCGCGTATAGTCGCGAATCGGAACCGCCACCGACGAAACATCTTCAAAGAACTCGCCCTCGTCAACCGAAAAGCCGTCGTGCGCCGCCCCTCGCAGTTGTTCGATCAAAGCCGCGCGATCGATAATCGTCCGATCGGTATAACGTTGAAGCTGCTCGGGCAGTGTCGCTTTCAATTGTTCTTCAGGATCGAAGGCGAGATGAGCTTTCCCGGCCGCCGTGCAATAAGGCGGCAGGGCTTCGCCGATCGGCGTCATGATTTTAACCGCCCGGCCATCGGGTTCCGCGGATTCCAACGCCACCACACCGTCGCGCCGCATAATCGCGACGAACGCGCTCTCGCTGCATCGGCGCGTGACATCATTGAGAATCGGGCGCGCCTGACGCACCAATCCCATATGATGGATATAACGGCGTCCGAGGTGTAGACATTTCACGCCCAGGCGATAGTTTTCGGAGGTGCGGTTCTGCTCGATGTAGCCGCGCGCCTCGAGCGTGGCCAATAATCGAAAGACGTTGTTCTTATGCAGCTTGAGCCGCTTCGAAAGCTCAGTAACGCCCAGTTCGTCGGCATCGCCAAAGAACTGCTCAAGCACGTCGAGTGCGTGAGCCACGGATTGAATAACGTAGTTTGTCTTATCGCGCCTGACCATGGCCTTTTCCTCCAGAACCGGCCGCCAGCAGGCAACTCGGCGCGTTCATGAAAAAGCGTTTTAATCTAAGCTTCATGCGATGGCAGTGTCAACGTGGATCAGGATACCCTTGCATAAAATCTAAACCATTGTTTGAATAAGTATCGATGTCGCGACCAGCGCCCTGCGTCATCAATTTTACGCCCGATCATTTCCGCCGGATTGACGAATCCGCGGACGAAAACTTTTACGACTTTCCCCGCAAGACCGTACATATCGACGATTCCGCGATCGCCACAGTCAGGGAGATTTACCTTGCCCGGATGCCATCGGGCGGCAGAATCCTCGATCTAATGAGCAGTTGGCGATCCCATCTGGCGGCGGAACTGGCGCCGCTATCGGTGGTCGGCGTCGGGCTGAACCGGCCTGAAATGGAGGATAATCCGGCGCTGACCGAGATCGTGGTTCACAATGTAAATCGCAGTGCGAGGCTGCCGCTGGACGATCGAAGCTTCGATGGCGCCGTGATGACGGTCTCGGTCCAATATCTAACCAATCCAATTCAGACCTTTGCCGAAGTCGGCCGGGTTTTGCGGCCCGGTGCGCCGTTCGTGGTGACCTTTTCGAATCGGATGTTTCCGACCAAGGCGGCCGCGATCTGGGTAAACTCGAGCGAGCTGGAACGGATCCTCATCGTCGAAGAATACTTCAGGCAAAGCGGCTGTTTTCAAAAAATCGAAGTGATCGGCCAACGGCACGCCGGCCCACTCGCGGATCCGGTTTACGCCGTACTCGGGTTTCGTGATGATGCATAGCACTGCACCCCCGAGCACTGCACCTCCGCGGCGCGATCAACCGTTCGTGATTCGGCTGACCCATTGGCTTAACGTTCCGATTCTCCTGCTGATGGCGGGCAGCGGGTTGGAAATCTTCCGGGCCTATCCGAACTTTGGCCCGCGCGGATCGCTCTATCGCTGGTATCCCTTTCAGGGCGTTCAGCCGCCATCGTTTCTGCGCGTCGGCGGATGGCTGGCGGGTGGGCGTCATTGGCATTTCGCGCTGGCCTGGTTCCTCGTTCTAAATGGGTTGATCTATGTGGCTTACCTTTTCGCGAGTGGCGAATGGCGCCGGCGCGTGTTCATCCCACAGCGCGACCTCGCTGGCGCAGTTCGCATGTTCGCCTTCTACACGCGCCTGACTCGCACCCCGCCCGCAACGGACTTCTACAACGGACTTCAGCGGCTCGCCTACAGCAGTGTGATCGCGATCGGAATCGCGATGATATTGTCGGGCCTCGCGATCTATAAGCCGGTACAACTGCACTGGCTGACGGCCCTTTTTGGCGGTTACGATGGCGCCCGCGTGTTCCATTTCGCGGGCTTATGCCTGCTCGGGATGTTTGTCGCGATACACCTGATCATGGCCGCGGCGCACCCGCGGGAAATCGTGAAGCTGATCAACGGAGGCGCGAAACCAGGTGTCCCTGTCGATAAGCCGTCGTGATCTGATACTGGGCGCCGCCGCCACCTCGCTACTCGCCGGATGCGACAATCGAGTCTCGGCCGCATTCCTCAAGGGTATGGAGCACTGGAACGAGCGGTTTCAGGCGGCCCTGTTTTCGCCACAACGGCTCGCGCCCGAATTGCCGCCCGGCAGCGAGACCCCGGAGCGCGCCTTTCCGAACTATTTCATCTCCGATTTCCAGCCCGAAATGCCCCCTAACTGGACGCTGAAGGTTGGCGGTATGGTCGCCCATCCCGCCAGCTTCACGCTGGATCAAATACAAAGGATGCCCAGCGCGGCAATGCGCGTGCGGCATCATTGCGTCGAGGGCTGGTCGGCGGTGGCGGCATGGAAGGGCGTCCGCGTCAGCGAGATCGCGAAGATCGCCGGGCTCGATCCGCGCGTGCGCTACGTGGAGTTCCGTTCCTTCGATTCCGGTTACTGGTCGTCATGGGATTTGCCGAGCGCGTTCCATCCGCAGACGATTCTGGCCTACGGCATGGATGGGCATCCGCTGCCGCCGGGACATGGTGCGCCGCTGCGGCTCTATTCGGCGGTCAAACTCGGCTACAAGATGGTCAAGTATCTGACCGAGGTGAATTTTTTACCTGATCGCACCGGCGGCTACTGGGAAGATCAGGGCTACGAGTGGTACGCCGGGGTTTGAGGAATACCGGTCAGGGAGGCTGGTTGCTAGTCAAGTGCGCGTAAAGTTAACGCGCGAGCAGCCACGACAAATCTCTGCCGATCAGCAGTTCGGTCATCTTCGAGTGATGCGTGTTTTTCATCGCGATCGCGTGGATATCGAAACCATGCGCTTGCGCGAGTTCGATGATCTCGGCGGTGTTGTCGTAGCTCATCAGGAAATCACCCTTGCAACGCCGCATGGTATATTCTCGTCGGGATTCATCGGAATCCTGCGCGGGTAACGCCCGCGATGATCGCTGGCGCGTACGAGGTGATTTGGTCGATTAAGGATATCGAACCGGTCGTGGACGGATAGGAAAGAAAGCATGTTTAGGCAGCTAATCTTGGATGAACTGAAGACTGGCCCGAAGTCTACCGAACAGCTTTATGCGGCTGCCAAACGGCACCAACCGAACGACTGCAAAGGATCGATGTGTACGCACAGACGGTCTCTTAGCGATATGGAATGGCAGCATGAGCTTCGCCGCGAACAGCAACGACTTAAGACCGAGGGACTGATCCAGCTCCGTGGCGAACTCTGGTCAATTCGAGATCAAAGCTGACCCGTTAACCCTTCTCGCCAACGAACAAGAGGGCATCAGCAACCACACCGCCCCATTTCCTCTAAGGATCGCTAAAAGAATACGTACTCGCCCAAGCGCCTGAGAAGTTCGCAATTGCTGCGATACTCCTACGAGATAAGCTTCTCACGAGGCGCGAGGCACTGGGACCTCGCACGCTGACCGCTCTGAGTCGCGGTAGGGCAATGCCAGAGGAAAATGCGCCGCCGACGGTTTGAAAGCATACAGATGGACCGGGCCGGAGAGCGAGTGCCGCATTCGGTCGAGGTCGAGCATTTCGCGCAGCGCGGCGGACATGCGAGCCGTGGTCGGCTACGATCAAGCTGGGCCGCGCGGCTGGATTCTAAAGCGTCGCAAAGTGGTATTTACAAAACTTCAATCCTCGGTGGTGGCCCTGACCGGCGGCGTGCCGCTATCGAAAGAAAGCTTCGAGGAAGAGCTGAGGATCAGGCTGCGTCGTGCTCATCCGCATCACCCGCTCGGCGCAAGTTCGCAATGAACGGTTCGATGATCACGGGCCGAGATTCCAGACCTTAACTCCGGCAAGCGCCCCGTCAACCGCTTCACCGACGACCTTTACGATACGGCTATGGTCGAAGGGAAGGTCGTTCCCGTACAATGCAGGTGAGTCCGGATCGGAGGAGGCATCAATGCAAATTTACGACTTCAAAGTGCTTCTGGAACCCGACGAAATCGGTGGCTACGTGGCCGTATGTCCCGCGCTGCAAGGATGCTACAGCCAGGGCGACACGGTCGCGGAGGCGATGACGAATATCAAAGAGGCCATCGAGCTATGCCTCGAAGATTTGCGAGAGAGAGGCGATGCGATTCCAGATCCGTCAGGTGTGCTGGTCGGCAGCGTGGTGGTAACCGCCGAGTGAGCGGCAAGCTACCGGTTGTCTCAGGCCAAGCAGCGATGCAGGCTTTCCAGCGCCTCGGTTATGAAGTTGTGCGCCAACGCGGCAGCCATATCCGGTTACGTCATCCGACCGACCCGGCAAAACCGCCGCTCACTGTTCCCAATCATCAAACCCTCAAGCCCGGCTTGCTGCGCCGTCTGATCCGAGACGCCCGGATCGAAGTCGATGAATTTCAGAGGCTGCTGGATGGGAAGTCCTGAGCTGACGCCGCTGAGATTCGCTGCGGGAGAGGCGTCGATGACAGCACTACCTAAACGCCGTGGCGGAAGGTCGTCAAAATCGCCCAGACTCCGGCGAGCAGCCGCTCAACATCTTCGCCGCCGCCGCGCACTATCCGCTCGGGGCAAGTTCGCGATGATTGGCTCGGTGGACAGGCTGAAGCTCCCGGAATACAAATGAACATAAGCGTTGCGGCCGCGATTTCTTCTCCGATCCTCGCGCTGCCGCCACCATTGGCAGACCACCCCGATGATTGCGAACCGTGGACTCCGACATCTTGCGCTGCGGGTCAGCGACGTCGATCGCGCCAAAGACTTTTACTCGCGCGTGTTTGGCATGAAGCTCGTATGGCAACCTGATCCCGACAATGCTTACCTCAGCGGCGGCTGCGATAATCTGGCGCTCCATCGCGGATTGATCGTCGATCCCGATGCGCAACGGCTCGACCATCTGGGCTTTATCGTTGCCAGCATCCCGGAGGTGGAATCGGCTTGGGACTGGACCAACCGCAACGAGATTCCAATCGTTCATCCGCTGCGGCGTCATCGCGATGGCTCGGTGTCATTCTACATCCGCGATCCCGATGGCAACGTAATTCAGGTCCTGTACGAGCCGGCGATCAGTCCGCTGGATTTCCAATAATTAGCAGGTTGTCCCTTTCGATTTGAGGTCATGATGCTGAAGAACTGTGCAACCGCCGCAGGCACCACTGCCTACGCCAACCGATTTCCGCAACTGGCGGGGAATTACCGCTCGATGCTTGGGATGGCTACGTCATCGGTGGGACTGGGCACCTACCTCGGCGAGCATGACGAGAAAACCGATATTCAGTACGAGTCCGCGATCAAGGTCGCTTTGCTGAGCGGGATAAACTTGATCGATACCGCCGTCAACTATCGCTTCCAGCGCAGCGAGCGTTGTATCGGGCACGTGCTCGGCGAATTGACCGGCAGTGGCGAGCTCAAGCGCGAAGAAATCGTAATCGCCAGCAAGGGCGGATACATCACCTTCGATGGTGCGATTCCGGCCGATCCGCGGGCCTGGTTCGAGGAGCACTTCGTCGCGCCGGGCATCATCGGGCCGGGAGAGCTGGTCGAGGGTTCGCACTGTATGACGCCGCGCTACCTCGACCACATGCTCTCGATGAGCCTCGCGAACCTGGGACTGGATATGATCGACATCTACTACCTGCATAATCCCGAGGCCCAGCTCGCGGCAATCGGCCGCGATGAGTTCCTGACCCGTATCCGGCTCGCGTTTGAGTTTCTAGAGACGAAGGCCACCGAAGGAAAAATCGGCGCTTACGGCGTGGCCACCTGGAATGGCTTCAGAGTCGATCCGAAGGACCAATCCTACCTTTCAATCGCCGAGCTTACCGCGATCGCGAACGAAGTCGCAGGCGCAGACCATCATTTCAAAGTGATTCAAATGCCTTACAACCTCGCGATGCCTGAAGCATTGACGATTATGAATCAGGCGATGCCGGACAATGGCGAGGGCTCGCCCCTGGCCGCCGCGCGCGCCTTGAACCTGACGGTGTGTGCTAGCGCATCGCTGATGCAAGGCAGGTTAGCCGCGGGATTGCCGCCCATCGTGGGTGAAGCGCTGGTAGGCCTGCACAACGACGCGCAGCGGGCGATCCAATTTGTGCGTTCGACGCCAGGTATCAATGCCGCCCTGGTCGGAATGAAGACCATTGGTCATGTACGAGAGGCGCTGGCTATCGCCGGCCGCGCGCCGGCCTCATTCGAGTCGTTGATGAAGCTCTTCAAGCCCGCTTGATTGCTATGCGGCGACCCGCCCTTGTCAGTCGTTGTTTTGACCGCCGTACTCGAAACAGCGCCACTGCGGAAATTCAGATGAACGGCAATGACAGGACAGAAGAACCTATGCAAATCGCACCGACACTTTCCGGACGCCGGAGCGCGCTGGCAATCGCCATGGTGCTCGCGGTCACCTGGGTATCATTTTCAAGCCGGGCGCTCGCGGCAAATTGGATCGATTTTCCATCGACCGATTTCACCATTTATACCGAGGATACCAAACAGGTGATCGGTCACAGCCGCTATTATCTTGAGCGCGTGGGCCCGAACGAGGCGCGCCTGCGCGGCGACAATCACTATCTGGACGGTGAGTACGACGACGAGATAGATACGCTCGCATTCAAGCCTGGCGCAGCACTACCGCAACTGACGCACTTCAGCCATGTGTACTATAAATCGGATGGATCGATCCTGGTGGCGGGCACCGCCGATCTGAAAACCGGCCAGGCGGTGTGCGTTGATAATGAGCCCGGCGGCCAGCCAAAAACGGAAGCGAAGCTCGATTTTCCGCCCGATACCTACGCCGGCGCCTCGATGTTGATCCCGATCGAGCAGGCGTTACGCGCCGGGCGCTCAGATCCTATCGTCATGCACTTTTTCGACTGCACCCCAAAACCCAGACTTTTGACCATTCGAGCCGATATCACGGCCAACCAACGCTGGGCGCTATATAGGGGCAAGCTAATCGAGATAGAAGCCAAACCCGATCTCGGATGGATCGATTTGGTGGCCGCGCCATTTTTGCCTACCACCCACGCCTGGTTCGAGCCCGCCGATACCTTCAGTTACGTAGGCGGGGGCATCAACCGCTATTTCTATAGCAAAACCCACGTGCTGCTGGTGAAGAAACCCCTCGCTCCCGAACCGGGAAAATCCGATGCGGCCGGCCGGCCTCAGGGCAAAGAAAGCCCCTCGGCGAGCGCCGCGAAGCGAGCGTCTGACGGGCAGCCGAATTCTGCTTCGAGACCGCCCGCTACGCCTTGATCGCTATTTGATTGAGCGCGGCCACGAGGCCCGCGGCGGCCGATCTAAAAATGGGTGACGCCTTCGCCATCGTGATGGCGAACACTGGACGGCTTGGGCTTGCGGTACTGGAACGCCATCTGGCAGGTGGGACAGGTTCCTTCGATTTCGGAACTGCCGTGGCGTCGAACCAGTTTTACATAACGTACGACGCCCTCACTGCACAGATGACCAGCGACCGGAAAATCGTACACAGTGCGTACGGTGGGTGAGTCTGCCATCTTGCCTTAAAGCTCCCTCATGCGGAAATCCTTGAACATTTTCGAGTGACCCTCTCGCGCTGAACGATCGCGAGAAACATACCTTTAGATAAATGCGGACCCCAATCAATATTTTTTCTCGAAAATTCGGAAAATTTTTCGATTTTTTTTTTCGCCGGCGCGCCGCTCACCTCGCGAACGCCTCACTTCGCGGTCGAAGCGCCACTTCAGCCGCCGGTCGAGATAGCCGATCGGCGCGCGTGCAGAATGCGCCGGCGCAGGATCATCACCTGCTCTTCACGCTGATTCAGGCCGCGCGTTTCGATATACACCACGCCACGATCCGGCTTGCTCTTCGAGGGCGTGACCTCGAGCACGGTGGTCTCCGCGTAAAGGGTATCGCCGGCGAAGGTCGGCGCGGCATGCCGCACCGATTCGTACTCCAGATTGGCGATGCACACCTCGCTCACGTCCTTGACGCTCATCCCGACCACCGTGGCCAGCACCAACAAGCCGTTCACCAGGCATTGACCATGCTGCGTCTTCCCGGCGTAGGCCCGATCGAAGTGCAGCGGATTGGTGTTCATGGTCATCAGCGTGAACCAGGTATTGTCGAATTCCGTAATCGTGCGGCCGGGCCAATGCTTGAACACCTGGCCGGGCTCGAAATCTTCCAGATAACGAATCATCGCTTTTGCCTCAGATTAACGAAGTTTAAATCACGTCCTCGGCGCGCAGCCGGATGGCCGCGCCCGGTCCGAATATCTGATCGTAAAATTCGTCGTTATGCTCCCCGATGGCCGGCGCGTGACGCTCGATTTCAGGCGCTTCCCCGTCGCATCGCAGCGCGCTGGCCGCTACCGGAATTTGGCCCAGTCCGGGTTGCTTAATCGGCACGATCATACCGCTGGCGACGGTCTGCGGATGCGTCAGCGCGGTATCGACATCCTCCACTTTGCCGGCTGGTACGCCGCGGTCGGCCAGCATGCGATGCGCCTCGGCCACGCTGCGCCCGCCGATCCATTGCTGAATCGCGTGATTGATCTTCTCGCGATGCTCATAGCGCGCCATGTCGGTTTTGAGCTCCGGGTCCTGCAGCAGGTCGGCGCGCCCGATAACTTTGCACAGCCGGGCGAACAAGGCGTCGCCAAAGCTGCAAATCATCAATTGCCCGTCGCTGCAATGGAAAATTTCGCCGACTCCATAAATCATCTGATTACCGACCGCGCGCCGCACCACGCGATTGATCGCCGCCTCGGCATATACGCCGTAAGCGCCGACAAACGAAAGCCCGGTGTTGAGCAGCGATGCCTCCACCTGCTGGCCGCGGCCCGTGCGCTCGCGCCGGAACAGGGCCATCATCACTCCGAGCGCCCCGTAAAGCGCGGTGCCGAAATCGACCCACGGCACATGCGACAAGATCGGACCGTCGCCGAAGCCGGTCATGGTGGCCGCGCCCGAGAGCGACTGCACGATCGCGTCGAAGGCCAGATGACGCGCGTAAGGACCGCTGGCGCCGAAGCCCGAGATCGCCAGATAAACCAGCCGCGGGTTGATGGCCGCGAGATGCTGATAGTCGAGTCCCAGCTCCTGCAGCCGTTCGCCCGGCTGATTATGCACCAGCACATCGACCTCTTTGATCAGCCGCTCAAGCGTTTCGCGTCCGCGCGCCGAATTGAGATTCAGCGTGATCGCTTTCTTGTTGCGATTAAGCGTGGCGAAGTAAATACTTTGGCCGTTTGCTGCCAGCGGTCCGCGCTGGCGATCGGGCTCGCCGCCCGGCCGTTCCACCCGGATCACCTCGGCGCCCATATCGGCCAGCACCTGGCAGCAAAATGGCGCCGCGATATAGCGCCCAAAGTCGAGAACCCTGATGCCTTCGAGTATTTTGTCCATCTTCCAACCGCTTCCAAATCGAACTGACCGAGATCAAGCTGAAACCCGATAGTCTTCGCGATTACGCCGACGGTCAAGCTTGGCGCGCGATAATAGCCGCTATGCTAGGCTGCGGCGCACATGAGACGGCTGCGCAAGTTGCTGATCGCCAATCGGGGCGAAATCGCGCTGCGGATCATCCGCACGGCCCGCACCCTGGGCCTCGCCACCGTCGCGGTCTATTCCGATGCCGATGCCGGCGCGCCGCATACGATCGCGGCCGACGAGGCGATCCGGATCGGCCCGCCCGAGGCATCCGCAAGTTACCTGAATATCGACGCAATTTTAACCGCCGCCCGAACTTCGGCTGCCGATGCGATTCATCCGGGCTACGGCTTTCTGTCCGAACGCGCGGATTTCGCCCGTGCGGTCACCGAAAACGGGATTGTTTTTGTCGGGCCTGGTGCCGCTTCGATGGCGGCATTGGGGAACAAGGTGGCGGCGCGGCGGCTCGCGATCGAATCTGGCGTTCCCGTGGTGCCGGGAATCGATACCGCCGATGAGAACTCGGCGGCGGCCTTCGCGGCACAGGCCGGGTTTCCAATTCTGATCAAAGCCGCGGCCGGCGGCGGTGGACGCGGAATGCGCGTGGTCGAAACCGCGCATGACCTCGCACCGGCATTGGAAGCCGCCGCGCGCGAAGCCAGCGCAGCCTTTGGCGATGGCAGCCTTTTTCTCGAGCGATACCTCGCATTTCCGCGACACGTCGAGGTGCAAGTACTTGGCGATCGGCACGGCAAGCTGATCGTGCTGGGCGATCGCGATTGTTCGATTCAGCGGCGGCATCAGAAGATCATCGAGGAATCTCCCGCGCCCGGCCTGAGCGAGGGCATTCGCCATCGGATGGCCGAATCCGCGCTGCGGCTGTTTCAAGCCGCCGGCTATTTCAGCGCCGGCACGGCGGAATTTCTGGTGGAAGGGGATCAATTCCATTTTCTCGAGGCCAATACGCGGCTGCAGGTCGAGCATCCGGTGACCGAAATGCGTTTCGGATGGGACCTGGTTGCCGAGCAGCTCAAAGTTGCGGCGGGCGATCCGCTCGGCGATCCTCCCGTGCCCCGCGGTCACGCGATCGAGTGCCGTATCTATGCCGAAGATGCCGAACATGGGTTTCAGCCCGATGCCGGCCGAATAGATTATCTCAGC
>DAHVFB010000062.1 GCA_027317185.1 Deltaproteobacteria bacterium | reverse complement strand
GCGTAACGTACGCGCGTTCAAGGCCAGCGGCGCCGAGGTGATTTTGTCGGCGGCCGCTGGATGCGCCGCCACGATTGCCGAATATGGCGAGCTGTTGAAGCATGACGCAGGTTTCGCGGCCGACGCCCGCGAAATCTCGGCGCGGGTCCGCGATCTCAGCACCTTACTGGTGCAGGCGGAGGTGCCGGTCGGACACCAGATGCCTTGCGTCGTCACCTACCACGATTCATGTCATCTGGCGCACGGACTTGGCGTGCGGGAGGCGCCGCGAAAACTGCTTAAATCTATCCCCGGCGTGACTTTCGTCGAACTGACCGAGTCCGATTTATGCTGCGGGTCGGCCGGCTCCTACAACCTGACGGAACCCGCGATGGCTCGTGACCTGGTAAATCGCAAGGTCGATAATATTGCCGCCACCGGCGCCGATTACGTGGTGCTCGGCAATCTCGGCTGTGAGCTGCAGATCGCCGCCGAACTGCGCCGCCGTGGATCCAAAACCCGCGCGATCCATCTGGCCGACTTCATCGCCTTGGCCAACCGATAAAACTCACGACGGGCGGCGGGGTCACGGGCAGGGCGCGCCGTTGCAGGCGTTCCCACCCATCGCGTAGCCGCCGCTTACAGGTGTGCCCGTACTGTTGATCACGTTGGTCGAGTACCCGGTGCTCGACTGCATTGCGATTCCCACGCCGGTATTGCCGCTTACCTCATTGTTGATGACCACCGAGTTCGCGCCCGCGGTAATCCCATTGCCAGCGTTGTTGTCGCTCACGTTGCCCCGAATCACACCCGACCCGTCGATGCCGTCACCGGTGATCGATGAAGTAACTGAATTATCGTCGATCAGAGAGGATACGCCGGTCTCGATACCATAGCCGCAACCGGTTACGTGCGTCGTCTCGACAGTGCTGTTAGCACCTATCAGTATCCCACCGCCGCCCATACCGGCGAGGTTCAAGTTGCGAATCGTAATTTGGGCTTTCCCCGGCCCATTGATTCCGATTCCGGCGGCGCCATTTTTCCCCGTGATCGAATAACCGCGGAAATCGATCGTGACATTCGGACCGGTGATGTTGATGGCGTTTTTTTTCCCGCCGTTAACAACAATGTTTTTGCCCGCGTAATAGCTCCCGCGACTGAGGACGTACAATGCGGTCCCTCCGGAGCTGCCGGCGGCGCTCTCGAGCGGCATCGGCGATCCGGCTACTGCGGGCGCGGCTATAGCCAATATCGCGGCCACAACCATCGAAATACGTGCGACGGACGCAGGCATTGAATAGGACAGCAATTTCATGGATTCCCCTCCCGGCTCGCATGATGCGACAAGTTGGCCGAATACGCCAGCAGGCGGCCGACAGAGTCATTCCCAGTGCTGCCGGGCGCTTTTGCGCATCTGGTATCACCGAAGGCTTCAACCGCCGGCCTGAAAGGACGCCAAGGCGCTGCTCAACCAATAAAACGCATAGCCGGTGCGGTCTGTTCCGCGCGGAGAGTCAACTCAATTGCGGCTCCCCCTGCCAGATGTTAGTGAATTCACCTGATGACATCAGAGATTCCCAGCGTCCCGATCAGAATTAAACGGCTCAAGCCGCAGGCCTCGATCCCGCAATATCATAGCGATCTGGCGGCAGGACTCGACCTAGTGGCCCTGCTCCATAGTTCGATGACGCTTGAGCCGCTGGGCCGGGCGGCGATTCCGACCGGGCTCGCGATCGAAATACCGGTAGGCTACGAGGGCCAGGTTCGCCCGCGCAGCGGACGGGCGCTGCGCGAAGGGTTGGCGCTAATCAACTCGCCGGGGACGATCGACGCCGACTATCGCGGCGAAATTCAGGTGCTGGTGATAAATCTCGGCACCGAACCGTTAGTGATTAAAAACGGTGATCGGATCGCCCAACTGGTTATCGCTCCAGTTGCCCGCGCCGAACTGATAGAAGTTGAGGTGCTGGAGGAGACTGGCCGCGGTCGCGGCGGCTTCGGCCATACCGGACGCTAAATCAGCCGGTCTTCCCGCGATTTCCATCGCCATGACGACAAAAGACGACGCTGACCTGATGCTGACTGCGGTCAGCCCGATCGACGGCCGCTATCGCGCACGCACCCGCGCGCTGGAGCGCTATTTCAGCGAGTTCGCCCTGATTCGATTCCGGGCGCGGGTCGAAATCGAGTGGTATCTGTCGCTGGCGGAAAATCCCCGGTTCGACGCCTTCGCCCCGCTCGCCTCCGCCCGAGTCCAAAAGTTGCGCCGTATTTACGAAGATTTTTCGCTCGCCGATGGCCGCCGGATCAAAGAAATCGAGGCCGAAACCAATCACGACGTCAAGGCGGTCGAATATTTTCTCAAGGAGAAACTGGCCGCGATCGATCCGGAACTGCCCGGCGAGATGATGCATTTCGCCTGCACCTCCGAGGACATCAGCAATCTGGCCTGGGCGCTGATGCTCAAGGAGTTCGCGACCGACGAGCTAACCCCGAAGCTCGGACGGCTGCTGAACACGATCGCCGCCATGGCGCATCGCTACAAGTTGGTCCCGATGGTCGCACGCACGCACGGTCAGGCGGCCTCGCCCACCACGATGGGCAAGGAGCTGGCGGTTTTCGCGGCCCGGCTCATGCGGCAGATCGACCATCTCGGGCGGCAGCAATACCTCGGCAAGTTTAACGGCGCGGTCGGCAACTTCAATGCCCATCAGGCGGCCTGCCCCGAACTGGACTGGATCGCCCATTCGCAAGATTTTGTTGAGCGCCTTGGCCTGGTCTGGAACCCGCTGACCACCCAGATCGAGAGTCACGACTTTATCGCCGAACTGTTCGACATGATGGTCAGAATCGACACCATTCTGCTCGATTTCGCGCGCGACATGTGGGGCTATATCTCGCTGGGCTATTTTCGCCAGCAACCGGTCAAGGGCGAGGTCGGATCGTCGACCATGCCGCATAAGGTAAATCCGATTGACTTCGAAAACGCCGAGGGCAACCTGGGGCTGGCGACGGCGCTGTTTCAGCATTTGGCGACCAAGCTCCCGATCTCGCGCTGGCAACGGGATCTGAGCGACTCGACCGCGTTTCGATCGTTCGGCACCGCCTTCGGCCATCTGACGATTGCGCTGGATTCGCTCGCCCGCGGCCTTTCCCGGGTCGAATTGGATCAGGGCCGGATGGCCGCTGGGCTTGACGATCCGCAGGCTTTTGAAGTGCTCGCCGAAGCGATCCAAACCCTCATGCGGCGTCATGGCGTGCCGAATTCCTACGAACAGTTGAAGGAATTGACCCGGGGCCGGATTATCGACCGCGCGGCGATCGAAAAATTTGTCGCCGGGCTGCCGCTCGAGGCGGCCGCGCGCGAGCGGCTGACCCGACTCACACCGCGCGGCTATATTGGTCTGGCGGCGGAACTGGTCGATCGTTTCTGTCCCGTTGCGGATACCGGCAAAGATGTGAACAATCGCAGGCGGCCCGGATGAAACTGTCCGCGGCGCATGTCACAATAAAGTCATACAACATTATCGGTGAGGTCCTCGATGGCAACTGTCCCGCAAAAGCTTGAACAGTTTTACGAAGGCAAGGCGAAGAAGCTTTATGCTACCTCCGACCCGGATTGGGTAATCGCCTATTTCAAGGACGATGCGACCGCCTTTAACGCCAAAAAGCGCGGCACTATCGAAGATAAGGGCATCGTCAACAACCGCATGTCCGAGCTGTTCTTCACCCTGCTCGAACGCAACGGCGTGCCGACTCATTTCGTCACACGGCTCGATGACCGCGAGATGCTGTGCAAACGCCTCGACATCATTCCGGTCGAGCTGGTGGTGCGCAACGTCGTGGCGGGTTCGATGGCCAAGCGGCTGGGCCGCGAGGAAGGCGAATCGCTCAAGCGTCCGGTGATCGAGTATTACTATAAGTCCGATCCGCTCGACGATCCCTTAATCAATGCCGAGCATGCGCTGGTGTTCGGATGGGCCACACCGTCCGAGCTGCGAACTATTGATACGCTCGCATTGAAGGTCAATGACGTGCTGAGCCGGTTCCTCGATGAGCGGGGAATTCTGCTGGTGGACTTCAAGCTGGAATTCGGACGCCATCACGATCAGGTGCTGCTCGGCGATGAGATATGCCCGGATACCTGCCGCTTCTGGGACAAGGCCACCCGCGAAAAACTCGACAAGGATCGTTTCCGCCGCGATCTTGGCAACGTCGAAGAGGCCTACCAGGAGATGCTGCGCCGAGTCGAGCAATGAACGAGTTTGAAGCAATTCCAGAGTGGCGTCCGGAATTTAGTTACCAAGCAAATACTCGTGCGCGAATAAAATTAGGAGGCAAATGGGGGATCCTCGTCTGCGTTAGCGCAGGTACCAGTAGTAAAAAGTTTCCGTTCCCCGATTCGCATGGGCATAAAACTGGCACCAAGTATCAAAATCCGTTGAGCATTCCCGATGGGAATTGTATCTGGCGACTGGAAGTTCCGCTGAGAGATTGAGGTCCATTTGCAGGTTAAAGTTTTCATCACGCCGCGCAAGGGCATCCTCGATCCGCAGGGACGGGCGGTCGAGCAGGCGCTCAAGACGCTCGGTTTCAACCAGATTGCCGATGTACGCGTCGGCCGCTACATCGTGCTGGAGGTGGCGGGCGCTTCGGCGGCTGGCGTGCGTGAGGCGGCCAAAAAGATGTGCGAGCAGTTGCTCGCCAATCCGCTGATCGAAGACTACCGTTTCGAGGTCGGCGCCGAATGAAATGGGGCGTCGTTTCCTTTCCCGGCTCGCTCGACGATCGAGATACGCTTTACGCCCTGCGCGAGGTGATGGGCCAGGATGCAATCCCATTGTGGCACAAGGACGAGAGCCTCGGCGGCGCGCGTTGTATCGTGTTGCCGGGCGGCTTCAGTTATGGCGATTACCTGCGCTGTGGCGCGATCGCACGCTGCTCGCCGATCATGCGCAGCGTGGTGCGGTTCGCCAACGACGGTGGCCTCGTGATGGGTATCTGCAACGGCTTTCAAATTCTGTGCGAGGCGCATCTGCTGCCCGGCGCACTGACCCGTAATCGATCGCTGTCGTTTATCTGCGAGCAAGTGACGGTGCGGGTTGCAAACGCGCACACCGCGTTTACCCGATCCGCGCGCAAGGGTGCGCTGCTGCGGTTGCCGATCAAGCATGGCGAGGGACTTTACACCGCGTTCGACGACGAACTGAGCGCGATCGAAGAACGCGGGCAGGTGCTGCTGCGCTATGTCGCGCCGGATGGTTCGGCTCGGGATGAGGCGAATCCGAACGGCTCGATAAATGCGATCGCGGGGGTAGCGAACGAGCGTTTCAACGTCTTCGGCCTGATGCCGCATCCGGAACATGCGATCGAACCGCGGCTTGGCGGCGACGACGGGCTGGCAATTTTCCGTTCGATAATCGAGAGCGCGGCGTGAATTCCGATCCGGTTTCATTGCCGGGGGAACCAGCCGTCGATCTCAACCTGGGGATCGCTCACGGCCTCACTCCCGAAGAGTTCGACCACATTAAAAAAATCCTTGGCCGCATCCCGACCTACACTGAGCTAGGCGTGTTCTCGGTGATGTGGTCGGAGCACTGCTCGTACAAATCGTCACGGCGTCATCTGAAAATGATGCCGTCGCGCGGCCCGCGCGTGGTCCAGGGACCGGGCGAGAACGCTGGCGCAATCGATATCGGCGATGGCTGGCTGGCGGTATTCAAAATCGAAAGCCATAACCATCCTTCGTTCGTCGAACCCTACCAGGGCGCAGCCACCGGCGTCGGCGGCATTTTGCGTGACATCTTCACGATGGGCGCGCGCCCGATCGCGAACATGGACTCGCTCAAGTTCGGATCGTTCGATCATCCGCGCACAAAATATCTGCTGGCGAGCGTGGTGGGCGGAATCGGCGGCTACGGCAACTGCGTCGGGGTGCCGACGGTGGCCGGCGAGACCATGTTCGATCCGGCCTACAACGGCAACATATTGGTGAACGCATTCTGCCTCGGACTGGTGCGCCGCGAGGACCTGCTGAGCGCGCGCGCCAGCGGCGTCGGCAATCCGGTGCTGTATGTCGGATCGGCGACCGGCCGCGACGGTATCCATGGCGCGAGTCTGCTCGCCTCGGCCGAGTTCGACGCCGAAAGCGAATCGAAACGGCCGACGGTGCAGGTCGGCGATCCGTTTACCGAGAAGCTGTTGATCGAAGCCTGCCTCGAAGCGGCGCGGACCGGCGCGATCGTCGCAATTCAGGACATGGGCGCGGCCGGCCTCACCTCGTCATCGAGCGAGATGGCCGGGCGCGGCGGACTGGGTATCGAGCTCGACCTCGATCGCGTGCCCCTGCGCGAGGCCGGTCTGACGCCATACGAAATCCTGCTCTCCGAGTCGCAAGAACGGATGCTGATCGTCGCCGATCGCGGACGGGTCGATGAGCTTCAGCGGGTATTCGCCAAATGGGATCTGCACGCGGTCGAAATCGGCCGGATCACGGACGATCAAAATTGGCGCATCAGATTTGGCGGCCGTATAGTCGCCGACATTCCGATCGCACCGCTGAGCGACGATGCGCCGATGTACGATCGGCCGGCCGCGCCGCCCGCCGATCCACAGCCAATTGAGTCGTCCCATCCAAAACCGCCGCCGCCATCGCGGGCCGGCGACGCGCTGCGAACTCTGCTCGCCAGTCCCAATATCGCGTCGAAGCGATGGATCTTTCGCCAGTATGACTCGATCGTGCAGAGCAACACGGTGGCCGGTCCGGGCGGCGACGCGGCCGTGCTGAGAATCAAGGGCGTCCGGCGCGGACTGGCGCTGACGGTCGATTCGAATCCACGGGCCTGCGCGATCGATCCTTACCTCGGCGCGGTGGCCACCGTATGCGAAGCTGCGATCAACGTCGCCTGCGCCGGGGCGCGCCCGGTGGGCATCACCAACTGCCTGAACTATGGCAATCCCGAACGGCCCGAAATCATGTGGCAATTTATCCGTGGCGTCGAGGGCATCCGCGACGCCGCGATCGCGTTCGCGGCGCCGGTCGTCAGCGGCAACGTCAGCTTCTACAACGAGACCGAGGGCCGTGCGATTCCACCCACACCGACAATCGCGATGGTTGGCCTGCTCGAGGATTTCACCGCCGCGGTGACGCATTTCTTCACGCATGCGGGCGATCAGGTATTAGTCGTGCGAACCAATTCACCGCGGCTCGCGGGCAGCGAATATGCGGCTCAGTTCAGATGCGATGACCGTGGCCTGGATTCGCGCGGCTTGGGCTCGATCGATCTGAGTTACGAACGGGCGCTGGCGGAAATGCTGGTTGATGCGGCGCAAGCCGGCTTGATAAGATCGGCTCACGACGTTTCCGGCGGAGGCTTGGCCGTGGCCCTGACCGAAGCGTGTTTCAACCCCGGCGGTGCGCTGGGCGCCGAATTCAGTTTGCCATCGGAATTCGAGACGGCAGTCGAGCTTTTTGGCGAAGGGCGCTCGACTATCGTACTGTCGGCGGCAGCGGAAAATATCGGTCAGCTTAGGCAACTGATTGGTGCAGCCGGACTCAAGATAGTTGCAAGCGGGCGGGTGACTGAGCTGCCGCGCTTGAAGATTGGCTCCGTGATCGACGAAGACGTACTCGCGCTTCGCGAGATCTATGAACGGGCCTTGCCCGGAAGGATTGGCGAACCATGACGCTGGAAGTTGAGCTTTCCGCCGAGGAGGCGAAACTCGACGCTTTCCATGAGGAGTGCGGCGTCTTCGGCGTATATGGCCATCCGGAGGCCGCCAATCTCACTTATCTTGGCCTCTATGCGTTGCAGCATCGGGGACAGGAATCGGCCGGTATCGTTTCGTCCAATGGCAAGGCGCTGACTTCGCATCGCGGGATGGGACTGGTCGCCGATGTCTTTCAGGCCGAGGTTATCCAGCGGCTGGAGGGCACCAGCGCGATCGGCCACAATCGCTATTCGACTACCGGCTCAACCACGCTTCGAAATTGCCAGCCGTTGATGGTGGAGTATGCGCATGGCGGACTGGCGCTGGCGCACAATGGCAACCTGGTCAATTTCGAGCAATTGCGGCGCGAACTCGAGCAGAGCGGATCGATCTTTCAGTCTTCGTCCGACAGCGAAATCATCATTCACCTGATCGCCAATTCACGGGCGGCCACGCTGCCCGAACGGGTGGCCGAGGCGCTGGGCCAGGTGCGCGGGGCTTATTCGCTGGTGCTGCTGACGGAGAAGAACCTGATCGCGGTGCGCGACCCGCATGGCTTCCGGCCGCTGACACTCGGGAAACTCGAAGGCGCCACGATCGTGGCGTCGGAGACCTGCGCTCTGGACCTGGTGCGGGCGGAGTACATTCGCGAAATCGAACCGGGCGAAATGATCATCGCGGGCGAAGAAGGCATCACTTCGATACGCCTGTTTCCACCGCTGCCGGCCAAACGCTGCATTTTTGAATACGTATATTTTTCGCGGCCCGACAGCCTGTTGTTTGGACGCAACGTGTACCAGGTCCGCAAGCAGCAGGGACGCGCGCTGGCGCGCGAGTGCCCGGCGATTGCCGATATCGTGGTGCCGGTTCCCGATTCCGGCAATGCCGCGGCGCTGGGTTACTCGGAAGAGTCCGGGCTGCCGTTCGAGATGGCGCTGGTGCGCAGCCATTACGTGGGCCGCACGTTTATCGAGCCGCGTCAGTCGATCCGGCACTTCGGCGTGAAGATTAAGTTCAATCCGGTGGCCGAGATGCTGCGCGGCAAGCGGATCGTGCTAGTCGAGGATTCTTTGGTGCGCGGCACCACCTTGCGCAAGGTGATTCCGATGCTGCGGCAGGCGGGCGCGCGCGAGGTCCACATGCGAATCGCGGCGCCGCCGACCACCAGTCCATGCTTTTACGGTATCGACACGCCGACCCAGCAGGAGCTGCTCGCTTCCGATCATTCGGTCGAAGAGATTCGCCGCTGGATCGGAGCGGATACCCTTGGCTATTTGAGCCGCGACGGACTGTACTCGTTCCAGGGCGAGGACCGCGAAGGTTTTTGCGATGCCTGCTTCACCGGCCGCTATCCGATGGAGATTCCGAAGGGCCATACGCCGCGTCAGTTGCCGCTGTTCGAAAAACCCGAAGCGGGCGAGGTCGAGGCGCAGCCGGAGCATCGCAATGGCGAGTTGCGGATCGATCCGGAAAGCCGCCAAAGCACGCTAACCCTGGTCTCGACCACCTGAGAAAATGCTTTGCATAAGCCCAATGGTTCAGCGATTTTGAGCAATAATCATCACCATCAGGCAGGAGCATCATGAACAAATCGGCGATTTCCGGCGCGATTCTGGCGAGTGCCGTCGCGCTCGCGTTTCTTGGCAACAATGTTCAGGCGCAAAGCTCGAATAGCGCGCCCGCGAGCGCGGCCGCCAAGGTCAAGTGCATCGGCGGCAACGACTGCAAAGGCCAGAGCGCCTGCAAGACCGCCAGCAGCCCTGGTCCCGGCCAGAACTCGTGCAAGGGGCAGGGTTTCGTGCAGACCGCCTCCACGCAGGAGTGCAAGGACAAGGGCGGCCATCCAGAGGGCATGTAGCCAGGTCGTTTGGCGCCCCGGACCAGCGCCGAGCTGTTTCATCCATGGTCTTCGGGAGCGATGCGAAATTACGATTTTCCAAGCCTCGGTTTCGGGGTCGGACTTAGGCCTCCGCACTATTCCCGCATAGTCGACGGCGTGGATGCAGCCGGCGGCCGCGCGCCGGTCGATTGGTTCGAGGTGATCTCGGAAAATTTCATGGTCGACGGCGGCCGTCCGCTGCAAGTGCTGGAGGCCGTGCGCCGCGATTTCCCGATTGTGATGCACGGGGTTTCGTTGTCGATCGGATCGGTCGATCCGCTTGATCGGCATTATCTGAGCAGGCTGAAACAACTCGCATCGCGGTTCGATCCCGCGTGGATTTCCGACCATCTGTGCTGGACCGGAATCGATCGGCGCAACCTCCACGACCTGATGCCGATTCCTTATACGGAGGAGGCGCTGGACCATGTCGTCACGCGAATTCGCGAGGTTCAGGAGATTCTCGGGCGGCGCATAGCGATCGAAAATATCTCCAGCTATATGACTTACCGCGCTTCGGCGATTCCGGAATGGGAGTTTCTCTCGGCGATAGCCGGGCAGGCGGATTGTGGAATTCTGCTCGACCTCAACAATATTTATGTGACGGCGTATAATCAGGGCTTCGATCCGGTCCGCTATATAGATTCGCTTCCGGTCGAACGGGTGCGGCAATTCCATCTGGCCGGCTATAGCGACCATGACGGGTACCTGCTGGACACCCACGACCATCAAATAAGCGCGCCGGTCTGGAACTTGTATGATCATGCGGTACGGCGCTTCGGGCGCATCTCGACGCTGATCGAATGGGACGATCGGATTCCTGAATTCGAGCTGCTGGCGGCCGTCGCCGATAAGGCCCGCCTGCGCGCAGAATCGGCGCTCGGCTGAAAACCCGATCACAGCGGTTGTGACTAGTAGGGCGGATTGTTGTAGAAGATAATCAACGCGCCGGTAATCGATAACCGGTCGGCGGGGAGGCATCGATTTTCATGATTCATCCGGAACGCCTGGGCCATGTGGTGATCAAAGTTCGCGATCTTGAACGCTCAAAGAAGTTTTACATCGAAGTGCTGGGCATGGACCTGATGGAAGAGGTGCCGCAGTTTCGGATCGCGTTTCTCGCTTTCAACCGGCGGGACCATCATGAAATCGGGCTGCTTGAAGTTGGGCCGGAAGCCGATCCCGGGAAGTTCGAGCAGGTCGGCCTGCTCCATATCGCTTTCCGAATGAAAACCTACGAGGAACTGCGCGCGGCTTATCAGGAACTCAAGTCGCGCGAGGTTAAAGTGGTCGCGACTGTCGATCACGGAGTGGCGCGCGGGGTTTATTTCAAAGATCCCGACGGCAACGAACTGGAGCTATACGTCGACGGCGACCCCGCGGTATTCGGCAAATGGCCAAATGCTTATGCGGGCGTGGAGAAGCTCGATTTTGCCCAGGATTCGCCGGGCTTGATGGAGTCGGTCCTACCTCCCGATACCCATTAGTGATGGCGCGGGCGCCCGTGCTGGCTGATTAGGCGAATCTTCGTCATCATTGGTGCCCATGGGCATCCGCGTTCAATGTGTCACCACGCGTGACGGCTACGATGAATTTGCGCGGCTGCCATTCCGGGTTTACGGCGAGCGGGAAGCATGGTGGCCGCCGGACATCCAAAATGAGATAGCCCTGCTCTCCGGACGCAGTCCGCTGTCGAACCATTTGGAGCTGGCGCCGATATCCGCCCACAAGGACGGCCAACTGGTCGCCCGCGTCACCGCGGTGGTGAACCGTCGCTACATTGAACATTGGAACGAACCACTGGGTCAGTTGATCCATTTCGAAGCCCTCGCCGGCCAGCACGAGGCGACGGCTGCCCTGCTTGAGCAGGCGATCGAGTGGCTGCGGGAACGTGGGATGCGCGCCGCACGCACTGGTTTCGCGGCCTTTCTCGATTATCCTTATGCAATCGATAATTATGGCGCGCTCCCCTCTTTTTTATTGCGCGGCAACCCCGACTATTATCATCGCTACCTGAAGGATGCCGGCTTTTTCACCGAGAAAGGCCAGAGCGACTACACAGCCGAATTGACGCCCGAAATGCGCAGTCATTATGAAAAAATTATCGACGATGTCACCGGGCAGGGAATCAAAATTGAAAGCTGGCGAGAGCATGGCTTTTTGGGCGCTGTCGATAGCTGGACCGAGGTGACCAACGCCGCCTTCGCCAGGCATTGGGGATGGAATCCGATTACCCGCGCGGAGGTGCGTCCGATGATGGCCTCGTTGCGGGACTCGCCGGTCGCGGATCTATCGGTCGTGGCGCTGGCGGATGGCAAACCGGTGGGCACGGTTTTCTCGGTGCCGGATCTGACTTACGTGCTCGCGCGGGTTCGCCCGGGAGTCAAACTTGATCCCGCACGAGGTGGCGGTACGCGCGGCGCATTGATCAATATCGGGGTGATGGAACCGATGCGGGGCAGGCGAATTGCGACTGCGATGGCGTCGCGATCATTCCTGACCATGGCGCAGCAAGGGATGCGTTATGCGGGATACACGCTGGTGCATGACGACAATTGGCCATCGCGCCGCACGGCAGAGAGCCTTGGCGCGCATGTGACGGGCAATTTCGTCACCTACCGGCGCGACCTGACCTTCGAGCGTTAAGCCGCTCTGAGAAATGTGCGCCTGTGGCAAAACTATCCGCTTGGAATAGGTTATGGTTTTTTTGTTTAATTGCTTGAGCCTTCACCCGAGCAGGTGCTAACGTACGATGTTTGCTCCTTGCTCCCACGCGGGGCTTAATCCACAAGGAGGATATAGTGCGTCGATACGAAACCGTCTTCATTTTGCGCCCTGATCTGGGCGAAGCCCAAACCAAAGAGACCATCAAGCGATTCGAAGGGATCGTCAGCAGCAATGCCGGCGAACTGATCGAGACCGACGAATGGGGCATGCGCGAACTCGCTTATCACATCAAGGGTGAGCGGCGTGGCCATTACGTGCGGCTCGATTATGTCGCGCCCGAAACCACCACCCACGAAGTAGAACGCAATCTTAAGCTGGCGGACCCGGTGCTGAGGTATCTGTCGGTGCTGGTTGACGATAATGCCGACGTGGCCAAGGCGCGGGCCGAGGTCGAGGCGAACCGGCAGCGAATCGCACAAAATCGCGAGGCTGCCGAAGCCGCCATGCAAGCTCGGGCGGCGCGAGACCGTGGTGAACCCATACCGGCCGCCGCCGCTGCGGCGGAAGAAGAGTCGATACCCGATGCTCCCGAAGGCTTGGCAGACCTCGAAACTCCGGTCGAGCCAGAGAGTGAAGGGCAATAGAATCGAGGCATGGGGCCGGGTTATCAAACCGGCGCAGGTTCGAACCACACCGTCAGGGACCGCAGTACTACGGACCATTCTGGAGTGCGGCAAAGATGGTGACGAACTGGCCCTGGGCGTAGTGATGACTGGCGAAGGAGTTCAAACCACCGCGCCATGCATCACGCCAGGTAACCGGATTCGGGTTAGCGGAAGAATCAGGAACGTTGCGCGGGCGAAAGCTGGCGGCGGAAATAATGGAAGCGGAAGAGATTGGATCGGAGCAACCGGTATCGAACTGGTAGCGGATGCGGTCGAGCTACTCGATCAGCAGGCTTCCGATTCTTGAACACGATCTTAGGGCATAGGGCATATAGTAGGGCATATAAATGGTTGAGGAACAAAGAGCAGAAGGCGGCGATCGCCCGCGGTTCGATCGCGGACGTCCCGGGCCGCGAATGGGCGGTGGCGGAGCCCCTGAAGGCGACATGCAGATGGAGGGCCGCGATCGCGGGATGCGGCGGCGTGGTGGCCGGCGAAAAGTTTGCCGGTTCTGCGCTGATAAAACCCTGAAAGTCGATTACAAAGACGTTCGCACATTGCAAAGTTTCATCACCGAGGGCGGCAAGATAGTTCCCAGCCGCACTTCCGGCAACTGTGCGCGTCATCAGCGCAGTCTCGCGGTCGCGATCAAACGCGCCAGGGTTCTGGCCCTGCTCCCGTTCTCGACCCTCGGGGTGTAGCGGCAATCGCCGATGCTGATCAAAGCGGTAATCGGATTGATGCGGGCGGCGGTGATCGCTGCGGTGCTGTTTGTGGCCGGATGCTTCATTCCGATTGCTGGCGCTATCGCCATGATCTTCGCGCCGACGCCGGTGCTGGATTATGCGGTCGGCCATGAGAGTTGGCTGTTCCGATCAGTTTCGTCAGTGGTGATCGCGGGAGGGCTGATAACGCTGGTGGCCGGATGGCCGGCGGGACTTGCCTATGCGGCGACCTTCGGCATCGCCACGGTGCTGATGTGCCGCATGGTCGAGGATCGCAGGCCGTTTGAAATCATTGTGCTGGTCACCAGCGCGACCATGCTGGTTTGCGGAACCTTTGCCGCCTTCGCCGCCGCCGGATCGCCCGGTGCGCTGGCCGACACCCTGCGTCACTCACTGGCCGCCGGGATGGCCCGTGGCGAGGATTTCTACAAGCTGTTGGGAATGGACAATCCGCTGGGGCCCGAGGCCAAGGCCGCCGTGCTGGATACCACTTTGCGGCTTACGCCGGCGCTGGTGGCGATGTCCGCGGCATCCGCGGTGTTGATGAACCTCGCCGTCTTCTGGCGATGGTTCAATCGCGAGCGGATCGGTTACCGGCTATTCGGCGATATGGCTCGCTGGTCAACTCCCGAATGGTTGATTTGGGTCTTGTTGGCGACTGGATTCGCCCTGTTCGTACCGGTGCGGGCAATCTCCACGATCGCGCTCGATGCGTTCGTATGCGTCGCCGCGGTGTACTTCTGTCAGGGCCTGGCGATCATGTCGTTTTACTTCAAAATGCTTTCGATGCCGGGACTGGCGCGCAATCTGATTTATTTCGTAACCGGTATCCAACCGGTGCTGGCGGCGCTGGTCTGCGCCGCGGGTATTTTCGATCTCTGGGTGGATTTTCGCCGGCTTAAACCACAGAGTCCCGAAGCTGGCAGCTTCGGCGATTATCTCTGAGCGCTGTTGAAAGAAACGAGGCAACATCAGCCATGAACCTTCAGGTTATACTCAATGACGACGTACCCAATCTCGGCCGTATCGGCGATGTAGTGCGGGTGCGGGCCGGCTATGCGCGCAATTTCCTGTTGCCGCGCCATCTGGCCGTGATGGCCGACGCGCGTAATCTGCGCGCCTTCGAAAATCAAAAGCGAATTGCCCTGAGCCGGCGCGAGGCCAAAAAAGGCGCCGCGTTGAAGTACAAGGAAAGCCTCGAGGCGTTGACGCTGGAGGTAAAGGCGAGGGCCGGCGACGAAGGGCGGCTGTTCGGCTCGGTTACCAATATAGATATTGAACGGAGCCTGCGCGAGCGCGGCTTTGAGGTCGATCGCCGCAAGATCGTGCTGGTCGAACCCATCAAGCAACTCGGTGACTATACTGTTGCAATTCGGCTGGAGCCTGAAGTTGAGGCCAACCTTAAGTTAACCATTAGCGCTGAATGAGGCGGCTTCTTGATGATAAAACTCTATGACTTCCTGCCTTGTCCATTCGGTCAAAAGGTCCGAATCGTACTGGCCGAGAAGAGCCTTGAGTATGAGCTGATTTCAATCGATCTTACCCAGGGTGAACAACGTAAACCTGAATTCCTGCGGTTGAATCCGTATGCCCGTGTGCCGGTGCTGGTCGATGAAGACACCACCGTCTACGACTCCACGATCATCAACGAGTATCTGGAGGACGAGTATCCGGAACCGGCCGTGCTGCCCGCGATCGGCGTCAGCGCCGGGCGCGCGCGCGCCCGGCTGTTCGAGGACTTCGCCGATAATTCGTTCACGCCGCAGGTAGGACAGTTGATGTCCGAGCTGCATAAGCCTGAGGGCGAACAAGATCCGGCAAGAATTCAGCGGCTACGCCAATCGATCGAGCGCGTACTCGATTATCTCAACCATGAGCTACAGGGCCAGCAATACCTGGCATCGGAATTTTCCGTCGCCGATATAGGCTTTGTCCCACGTCTACTGGTGTTAAGCGAACTTCAAATCGATCCGGGCGCTAACCGGTCGAATGTCGATCTCTGGCTAAAGCGCATGCTCGAACGCACCAGCATCCAGACCTTGGAAGGCCTGACGATCGAGCCGGGCGCCGGGATTTAGCGGCCTTTTCGAGGCGCAGATCTTAAACTTACCGATTGAATTGGGACCCCCGCACTCGCTGCGGCGGTCCCGGTACCTTGGGGAGGCGGCGGGTACCGGGACCGGTCCAGAAGCGCGCTTCAGTGCGAGCAGTTTAGTTCAGACTTTCGGGCAGCGCATCGCCTTCATCTTCGCTCGAACCATGCGTTGTCCCGATCGAACGGAAAACCAGCTTCGCGCCGAATAGCCGATCGCCCAATCTTCCGTCGCGTTTTAACATACCGCCGTGCCGATGGCATCGTGGACACGGCATCGTACCGCCCAACAGACCGGCGTTCTCGGGCGTGATTCGCAGGTCGAACTTGAAACCGCATCCCGGGTTCTGGCAAGTGGTCCGGTAAACCACTCCTTGGGTGGCGGAATTCGACTCATGACGGGTTGCGACTACCTGCATTATGCTCACCTCATCTCGCACGGCAAACTTGATCAACCGATTGAGCCCTTTCGAAATTATTAGACGTAACAAGCATCGAAAGCTTCACTACGCAAAGGATGTGCCCGTTCGTTAAAGCTTGGTCAGGAAAGTCTAAAACCTAGGTATTATCAAGGAAATACCCAAGCGGAGAGTGGATCTTGGCAGAATTGGGAAAGCGGCAGCCTGAAGTTTTTACGGCAGATTCGCCGGACTTTAACTTTTTGGTATGCGATAGCAGTTCCGTCTGATCTGCCTTTCGCAAGCCTTTGGTCCGCCTTATACTTAACGGCGCCAAGCCCTTTTGACGGGCGCAATTGGTACAAATTACAGGGCTGCGATGAGAACTCTTGCGTTGGTGATGGCTGGGGGACAGGGTACGCGGCTTTATCCGCTAACGCGCGATCGGGCCAAACCAGCGGTGCCGTTCGGCGGAAAATACCGGATAATTGATTTCGTTTTATCCAACCTGGTGAATTCCGGCATCTACTCAATTTATGTGCTGGTCCAATGGCGCTCGCAGTCGCTGATCGAGCATTTGAAGGACGGATGGCAGTTCGGCAGCGTGATGTCCGATCATTTCATCACTCCCGTGCCGGCCCAGATGCGCCTGGGCGAGGGCTGGTATCTCGGTACCGCCGACGCCATCTTCCAGAACCTGAATCTGATCGAGGATAACAAGCCTGACTTGGTGGCGGTGTTCAGCGCCGACCATATCTATCGCATGGAAGTGCAGCAGATGATCGATTTTCACGTCGAACATCGCGCCGCCGTCACGGTCGCCACCCTGCCGGTCGCGCTTGAAGAGGCGAGCGAATTCGGGGTGCTAAAGACCGATTCGAAATCGCGCGTGATCGGGTTCGAGGAGAAGCCCGCCAACCCGCGTCCGTCGCCAGAGCTGACGAATCAATGTTTGGCCTCGATGGGCAACTACATATTCGACCCGGCGGTGCTGAACGAGGTGTTGATTGAGGACGCGCGCAACAATACCAGCCATCACGATTTCGGACGCGATCTGATCCCCAAGCTGATCAACCAGGTTCCGGTCTATGCGTACAATTTCAAGACCAACCGCATTCGAGGCGATTCCGAGGTGAACTTGGCCTATTGGCGCGACGTCGGCACGCTCGAGGCCTACTACGAAGCCAACATGGACCTGCGCGACGCCCGGCCGCATCTGAATCTCTATAATCAATACTGGCCGCTGCGCACCGCCTACTATGGCCAGCCACCCGCGAAATTCGTCTTCGATGAAACCGGTCGGCGCGGACAGGCCCTGCATTCGACGGTCTCCGAGGGCTGCATTCTATCCGGCGGGACGGTGCGGAACTCGATTCTCGGACGGTCGGTCTTCGTGCATTCGTACAGTCTGGTCGAAGATTCGGTGGTGATGGACTATGCGGAAATCGGGCGCCATGCGCGCGTGCGCCGCGCGATTATCGATAAGAATGTCTACGTACCTGAAGGCGATGAGATCGGCTATAATCTTGAGGCGGATCGCAAACGATTCTTCGTCACTGAATCGGGTCTGGTCGTGATTCCCAAGGGTCCAAAGCGCGACCGCGTCGTGCTTTAATCCTCGAGCGTACGCTTTCCTGCCATGCCGCTTTCAACCAGTCCCCGTCACCCGATACCGGGCGAGAACAACTCCGAACCGAAACTCGCCACCGCGCCGGCTAAACTCCCGAACGATCGCGGAGCGCTGAAGCTCCGTCCGGTCGATCGCCTGATCTTCTGGCTTATGGCGGCGATTCTTCACGCGCTCAGCCTGCTCCCGGATATGGTGCTCTATCCGATCGGCGTGTTCGGCGGATGGCTGGGCTATCTGCTGGATCGGCGGCACCTGCCAATCGGGCTCAAAAACCTCGAAATTGCCTTCCCCGAAAAATCCGCGCGGGAACGCCGGCGTATCCTGCGCGCTTCATATGTGAATCTGGGCCGTTCGGCAGCCGAATATATCCGGCTGGGCGGCTTTTTCCATCGACGGGTGGCAAACCGCGTAGTTTATGAAGGGTTTGAGTATTGGCAGCAACTCATGGCGCAACATCCCGGGCGGGGATTATTGGTGCTGAGTGCGCATTTCGGCAATTTCGAGCTGTTGCTGGCGGCTCACGTGCTCAAGGGCTTCCAGTTAAGCATCGTTCATCATACCCAGAGCTTTGCGGCCGGTGACGCCCTGATGAGTTACATCCGCGAGCGGGCCGGCATGGATATACTCCGCAAGCACGCCGCCGCCCGCGCGGCGCTGCGCGCGCTGCGCGCGGGCAAGCTGGTGGGGATTCCGTTCGATCAAAATGCGAAACGCAGCGAGGCGGTGTTTGTGCCGTTTTTTGGCGAGCTCGCCGCCACCACCAGCGGCCTTGCGCGACTGGTCAAAATTTCAGGCGCGCCGGTCGTACCGGTATTCATCGTGCGCCAGCCCGACAAACGTAGCCATCGAATCGAGATCCAGCCCGAGATCGTGATTCAGGATAGCGGCGACGAGACTGCGGATATTGAGGAAAACACGCGGCGGTTTGTGGCGGTGGTGGAGGTGATCGTGCGTCAGTATCCCGAACAATTCCTATGGACCCATCGGCGTTACCGTACCCGGCCCCGCGGCCTCCCCCCGATCTATGACCGCTGATCGCCAGCGTTCACTCCACTACTGAGCTGTTCGCGCAGCTTGTAGCGTTGGACCTTGCCGGTGGCGGTGCGGGGAATCTGATCGACGAAGCGAATCTCGCGCGGACATTTATAGCCTGCCAACTTTTTTCGCAGTAGATCGCGCAGCTCGGCTGCGAGACGATCGCGATCGCTAGCCGGCGCATGCGTCACGATCGCCAGCATCACCTCGGTAAGTCCTTCGCGGCCGGCGATCCCAACCGCGGCCGCGTCGAGAATCTGCGGCAGCCCCGCGATACAGTCTTCGATCTCAATCGGACTCACCCATTGACCGGAAACCTTAAAGGTCTCATCGGCGCGCCCGTGCTGATACCAGAAACCGTCTTCATCGAACGAGTACAAATCGCCGGTGCTCAACCAGGAACCGAAAAAGGCCTTGCGTGTAATCTCCCGCCGGTTCCAGTAGCGATCGCAGGTCGATCCGATCCGAATTCGCAACGCGCCAACCCTTCCCGGCTCGGTGATTCGATTATTCTGGTCGTCGAGGATCATGGCCTCCGCGCCGGGCGCAAGCTTCCCCGACGATCCCGGCCGATAAGCCAACGGCGAATTGGAAAAGACCATGTAGATGGTCTCGGAGCTGCCCATCCCCTCAAAAATTCTTACGCCCGTGGTCTGCTCCCACTTCTCAGCCAGCCCCGGCGGCAACCGCTCGCCCGCCGAGGCATAGGCCCGTACCTTCGCGAATCCAGGCTGGCTGGCATGCTCCGTCCTGATCAGGTTGCGGTACATGGTAGGAACGCTGAACACGATATCGGGTGCGGTCTCCTCGACTATCCGCGCCACCGACTCGGCGTCGGGCCATTGCGGATGCAAAATCGTGGTGGCGCACAGCCGCATCGATCCGAACAGGCAGTTGCCGAGCGCATACGCGAAGAACAGTCGCGAGGTCGAGAACAGCCGGTCGCCGGCGCGCACGCCAAGGCACTCGGCGAGGTATGGCCCGGCGCTGAGCACATCGTGATGCGCATGCACGGCGGCTTTCGGAGTGCCGGTGGTGCCCGAGGTGTAGATCCAAAACGCCATGTCGTCGGGCGACATCGGCTCGGGATCGAGCTGGTTCGATTGGCGAGCAATCAGGTCGTCGAAGTTCACCGCGCCTGCATCTGCACCGCCAACGACCACCACGTGGGGCCTTGCCCTTAGTCTCGGAGCAACCGTCCGGTACATCGGCGCCATCGCCGCGCCGATGATCAGCACCTGCGCGCGGCTATCGACGATTGCGAATTCGAGGTCGGCGGCTGAACATCGCGTATTGAATGCGATCGCGACCGCGCCAATTCTGATCGTGCCCAGATACGCGGCGACCAGCTCGGCGCTGTCGTCGAGGATCATCAGGACGCGATTTTCATGTGTGACGCCAAGGCTGCGCATCGCATGGCCGGCCCGGTTCGCCATCGACGCGAGTGCGGCATAAGAGATCGTCTGTCCGTCGACGATCAGGGCCGGACGCTGATCGAAACCACGTTCAAGCGCCGGTTTCAGCAGCTCCTCGCTGGCGTTGATCGGTGTCATTCTGCGCGGGCGGCGATCGCCGCTCCGGTCAGACTAGACATCCACGGTATCGAGCTGCAACCATTTCTTTCCCGTACAAGGCGAAAACGGTTACACTTGGCGGCGGCGTTTTCGATCGGCGGCGTCAAACATTATATTGAGGCAAAACGTGGCGACGTTGGGATTCACAGCGGCTGATTTCAAAATCTTCGAGGTCGAAGGCTTTAATCCGCGGATGCAGCAGATTTTCGCCCAGGTGCGTCCGAAACTGGTGCGGCTGGGCGAAGAACTGGCGCCGGAGCTATCGCGCCATCTGCATATGGAATTTTTCCCCCACGTGGCCCGGCATGCGCGGCGCACGGTGAATCCGCCGCCCGAAACCTGGGCCGCCTTCGGTCCTTCCGCAAGGGGCTACAAGCGCTATGGCTATCTGGCGCTGTGTATCTCGGGCGCCGGTCTTCACGCGCGGGCGGTGGTCAAATCCGAAGCCGACCAGCGCGCTGAGATGGCGCGTGGACTCAAAGGCCGCGCCGCGGAATTGGCCAAGGCGCTGCATGGAACGCAGATCGCGCGCTACGATAAATGGGATTTTCAAAAACTGCCCGCCGCCGCCCTCGCGAACGGGCAGCTATTCGAGGAGCTGGCCGATAGCATCGCGAAAAAAACCGGCGGGTTGGATATCGGCTTCGGATGGACGCGCGGTGAAGCGGCCCGGCTCGATCGCGCCGAACTCCTCGATGCTTTCCGCGAACTCGAACCTGTTTACCGCATTCTGCGCGCCGTCAGTTGATCGCTGGCGGGACAGCTTTGCATAACTCGCTCACACAACTCCAAATCCTACTCCCCTTCCCTGCAGGGAGGGGGCCGGGGGTTAGGTCAGTTCGCTGCGGAACCGCTGCGCCACCGAGGTTTTTGGTATTGCCAGGCAGACCTAACCCTCGCGCGGCTTGAATTGACGATGAAATCACAGCGGGCGGTGGTGCTGGGCGCGGGCGCGTGGGGAACGGCGCTGGCCGTGATGCTCTCGCGTTCCGGGCGGCCAACCACATTATGCGTTCGGCGGCCGGCACAGGTGGAATTGCTACGCGGACGCTCGGAAAACACCACCTACCTGCCTGGTATCAAATTTCCGCCGACGCTGGAAATTTCAGGTCGATGGCCGCAGGCGCTGGCGCAGGCGCATATCGTGATTCTGGCGATTCCTTCGAGCCTCGCTCGCTCCGCGATTGCTGAAGTGGTTCCTGCCATTACGGCCGGCGCGATTGTCATAAGCGCGGCCAAGGGCATCGAACAACAATCGCTGGTGACCATGAGCGCGATGCTGCGCGAGCTATGTGCGCCCGGCGTCAACTTGGCCGTGCTTTCCGGTCCCGGGTTCGCGGCTGAGATCGCGGCCGGCAGGCCGGCGGCGCTGGTAGCCGCGTCGTCGGACAACGCGATCGCGTGCGAGGTGCAACAGATTTTCTCGAACAGCACTTTGCGGGTCTATCGAAGTAGTGATGTATTGGGCGTCGAACTGGCGGGTGCAGTCAAAAACGTTATAGCCATCGCGACCGGTATCGGCGATGGGCTCGAACTCGGATCGAGCGCGCGCGCCGCGGTGATAACGCGCGGCCTCGCGGAGCTGGCCCGGCTCGCGGTCGCGCTCGGCGCACGGTTTGAAACTATCGGTGGACTGGCCGGCCTCGGTGACCTGGTTCTGACCTGTACCGGCGATCTATCGCGTAACCGGGCGCTCGGAATTCGCCTCGGGCGGGGTGAAAAGGTTTCCGACGCGGCACGGTTTGGCGAGGGCCAGCCGATCGCCGAAGGCTTTGCGAACGCCCGATCGGTGGTGGAGCTGGCGCGGCGCGCGAAAATCGAGATGCCGATCGTCGAGGGGGTCTATCGCGCCCTCTATGAAGCAGAGCCGCCGCGCGATATTGTCGAAGGACTTCTCAGCCGGGAATTGAAGGCTGAGTTTTAATTTCAAATACTGAAGGTTTCAATGGCATCCAAAGGGAATTGCAAGGCAAAGGACTGTAGCCGCGAGGCGATTGCAAAACATTATTGTCGCCAGCATTACCGTTTGTGGCGTCAGGGCGAAATGCCCAAGCCGCGATACAAGATCTGTACCTCGGAGAAGTGCCGCAAACCGCGCGCGCACGGCAGTCTGTGCGAGCAGCATTATCAGGCCGCCCGCGGTAAGGCTGGCAAGAGCGAGGCCCCGGCCGCTCCCGCCGCCGCCGCTTCGTAAGCGGCTTACGCCGAGGCCGGATGAACCCGGTAGGTTTGCGGCGGCGATCATTCGACCGGTGCTGATCACGGTCGGAAGCATTGCTGTTGTGCGCCTGTTAACCGTTCCCCGCTCACTCACTCCGAGCGGGCTCGTGGCTTCGCGGGAGTGACCCTGATAGTAGGAATCGCGGTCCTCGTCGGCTGATGCAAGGCCGCAACCGAAGCTAAAACGAAAAGGGCGCGCTAAACAATCGGGGTAGAAAACGAAAGTGGCTGAGCAGCGAGTTACCATCAAATTGGGCGGAAGCGACGTAGAAGTCACCCAGGTCGAGATCACCAGGCGCAATGAAACACCGTTCGAGTACGATCTTGAAGATGGGGCTACAATTCGCGTGGCCAACACGGCTGGCGTTGTTTACCGAATGGACCAAACGGACGAACAGGGCAATCCGTTTTACATAATCAAGAGCGGATTGAGCGTAGTGGTCGTCAAAGGCCCGGCAAAATAAAGTGGAAGCACAAGGAGAACTTCAGGAACATAACGTCTGGCAACAGGCGGCACTGGATTCGTCCACTAATGCGCTTCTTCCACTGCAACAAAGGATGACACCACCTCGCCCATGGGAGCCGTTGATGGCTCACCATGAACCGTCGGATCCCGATCTGGATTTTTATGCATGGCTCAAGGACCAGATAGCAGCTTTGCGAATCCATCAACCCAGACACATCGATTGGGATGGTATAGCTGAGGAACTTGAAGCCATGAGCCGAAGTGAGGAAGACGGGCTAGAGAGTTTTCTAAAGCGACTGTACAAGCATCTACTCAAGTGGTCCTACCAATCCGCAAAAAGAGGCTCAAGCTGGGAAGTTTCTATCGATGATTCGCGCGAGCAGATAACGCGTCGATTGATGCGTTCACCAAGCTTGAAGTCAAAAGTCGGTGAATTGGCCTCCAGTGCATATCATCGCGCGAGGGCCAAAGCTGGGGCGCAGATGAAGATGCGGCGCGAAGAATGGCTGAGCCAACTGCCCCATACGTCTCCGTGGTCCCTCGAGAAGGTCATGGATCCTGAATTTTGGCCCGATCCGGCAAAATAAAATTTTTAATTTTGAAATTAAGAGCAGTGGTTTTAGCATCCAGCTATGGCACGTGAAGTGCGGTCGACGGGACGGGTCGAGTTAACCAGGCCGGGCGATGACAAACCTGATCGTTGCAGGCGCGGCTGGCCGGATGGGCCGGTTGCTAATCACATTGGCCGCAGTTGATCCTGCATTTCGCCTGGCCGGCGCGGCCGAGGCTGAGGGATCGCCGGAAATCGGCCGCGACGCTGGCGAGACGGCCGGCATCGGCCGGCTCGGGATTCCAATCGTCAGCGATTACGCGGCGATCGCAAAGCCCGAGACGGTCACTCTCGATTTCACCAGCGCTGCCGCTTCGATGGCTCATTTGGAAATTGCCGCATCGGCAGGCGCCGCGATCGTTATCGGATCGACCGGTCTCACGCCCGAGATGGAGGCGCGTGCGGGTATCCTCGCCCCACGCACCC
>DAHVFB010000061.1 GCA_027317185.1 Deltaproteobacteria bacterium | reverse complement strand
TCCTTATCCTGTTGTTTTTCTCGGCGCAGACGTTCTCGAAGGCGCTTCTCCATAAAAGGACTCTGCTCCTCTAATTATTACCCCAGGCGGAAAAGAAGCGGGCCCGAAGGCCCGCTCCAAGCGCTTTACCAGCGGTTGCGGCCGCGATCGCCTCCGCCGCCACCACCACCGTGTGAATTTCGGTTTCCGCCACCGCCACCACCAAAACTCGATTCCCGAGGTTTGGCCTCATTCACCTTGATATTCCGGCCCTTGAGCTCGGCGTCATTGAACTGACTGATGGCCTGCGCCGCACCTTCGGCGGTAGCCATCTCGACGAACCCAAAACCTCGCGACTGGCCTGAGAACTTGTCCGTGACGACGGTCGCGGTCTGAACCTCTCCTGCGCGCGAAAAAAGTTCTTCGAGATCGTTGTTCGACACCGAATAGGCCAAATTGCCTATATAGAGTTTGCTGGGCATTTAGTGCCCTCCTGAAATTTCGGCCGGGAGGCTCCAGACAGAAGAACCCGGGCTAATTCCCGGGTGGGTGAAAGGAACGGTCCAGCGTGACGTAATCAATCTATACTCTTTCCATTCTGATTGATATGGGGCCGATCTGATTTCTCACGGAGCGCATTTACAGCACTCGCGCCCGGTCTTATTGCCCCCGGGATATATGAATTACCCACGGAAAACAGATGAATAATTACCCGCCGCAGCCCGCACACGTGAAGTCCGCTCAGGAGTACGGCGCATTTTGTCATATACTTCTTGATCGGTACGCGATAGACTAAGTTTTACTCGCCCTCGGATGTGGTCCGTCTGACAAATACTGTCGCTTGCCGGACACCTCTGAACGCTTGAAACAAAACGGGAGAAACAGATGCCCAAGGTGTATGTTGGCAATCTCGCGAGCTCGGTTAGCAGCCGCGACCTGTTTGAGCACTTCTCACGCGCCGGAGAAGTGCTCAACGCGTTCGCGGTCAAGGATAAGGCCTCGGGACTGTGCCGCGGGTTCGGCTTCGTCGATATGGCCGAACTATCAGACGTGGCAATCGCGTTCAGCCTGTTAAACCATAGCGAATTGAAGGGTCACCGAATCACGATCGAGCCGGAGCCGTCATTGAAAAACGGCAAGGCGCGTAATAAGGCGGCGGAACAGTCCGCAAAATGAGCTGGCTCGAATTCCGGCGGAGCGAGGTAAAGCATCCCGATGTCGCTAACTAATGCATGCTGGGATACGCACGATTTCAAAGTCAGGATGCTGGACTGGTCGGCTGCGCGAGGCTCACGGCTGGCGTTTACCTGCCGCTATTGCGGACGCAGATTCTGCCAATTCACGCTGCTCAGTCAGGCCGCCTGGGCGGTTGACGGCGATGGCAAGGCGCTGGAGAGCGCGGTCAGCACCCGCTGGCTGGGCGAAGCATGCCCGCATCTGTTCAATCTCAAGGATGACGAAGATCGCAAGCAGCTACGTAAGACCTGAAGCTCACAGGCCGTGCCGGCGCGAAAGCGGCGGATTCTTCTTCGCGCGACAGTTTAATATCCACCGCTCAATGGGCGATGGGCGCGGCCATGTTCCCAAGCTGGCCTGCATCCCCAGTTGGGATTGGTGCGTTGATCGGCGGCAAGACGAGGTACGCTCGCGACAAATTGCGCCGCAACTTTGGCAGGAATGCCTTGCGCGACCAGTCCGCACGTCGCGTACGCACCATCAAGCGTGGTCTGATACTGCCAATTCCCATTTCCGGGCGGATATTTCCGGTAAAGCACGGCAAACGGTGGGTTCGGTTGCATACCGGATCTGACCTGCTCCACATTGTGAGTTTCCGCTATCGCGTAGTCGCCATCAACGACAATTTGAATAAGCCGATTATTACTGTCGGCGCCTGTGATCTTTTGCCAGATCGCGCGGATTGATTGCAGATCAGCCGCTGACCCGATGTCTCCCGCCACAGCCGATCTCGGAATAATGATTACCGAGGCCATCATAATTCCAAGCGACAGTCGCTTCAGGTGCAGCGAAGCAATCTGCTTCGTCGATGCGGTCGTCATAGTTTCCTCCTCCTGATTGTGCGCTTAAAGCAAAAAGAACCTTCCTCGTTGAGAATCCGCTATCGGCAAGTTGAATTTACCCCCCTAATTCCTGACTTGTTTATAGATAACGCGTCTATTCCGGCAACTCTCCTGGAGATGTAATCAAATAGGAGGCCCATTGGAAGAAAGGAAATCCGGCTCCGAACGCACCGCCGATCGTGGGCGCACCAGCAGGGCCGACGATCGGCCCTCGAGCGGGAAGGAATCGCCGTCGTGAAACACGCGGCTGTCGAGCGTGTCCGGGTTTATACGGCCGGTATCGACCAGCACGCTCCACGGCAGTGAACCCGAAGCGGCCGGAATTACAAACGGGATGCGCTCGTGGTGGCTGTTCAACAACATAATGAAATCGTGATCCTGCAGCGGTCGGCCCTGCTCGTCGTCCTCGCCCAGCGCTTCGCCGCCGAGATAACAGCCGAGGCATCGCGCAAAGGACTGGTTCCACTCCTCGTCGGTCATCTCATCGCCCTTGGGCGTGAGCCACGAGATGTCCTTGATGCCGACTTTCCTGATTGCGCGGCCGAGAAAAAAATTCCGCCGGTGAAAGGCGGGATGGTCTTTTCTGATTTGAATCAGTCGGCGTACAAAATCGAGTAGCTTGAGCTTGCGCTGGTCGAGGTTCCAGTCAAGCCAGCCAATCTCGTTGTCCTGGCAATAGGCATTGTTATTGCCGGCTTGCGTGCGGCCGATCTCGTCGCCGGCGCAGATCATCGGAACGCCCTGCGAAAGCAGCAACATCGCAAATAGATTCCGCTTCTGCCGCTCACGCAGCTGATTTACGGCCGGATCGCTGGTTGGTCCCTCCACGCCGCAGTTCCAGGTGTGATTGTTGTTGTCGCCGTCTCGATTGCCTTCGAGATTCGCTTCATTGTGTTTTTGGTTGTAGCTCACAAGGTCGTTGAGCGTGAACCCATCGTGACAGGTGACGAAATTGATGCTCGCGTATGGGCGCCGGCCGCTTTGTTCATAGAGATCGCTCGAACCGGTGAGCCGGTAGGCCAGTTCGCCAATCAAACCGCCTTCGCCTTTCCAATAGGCGCGCACCGCATCGCGGTACTTGCCGTTCCATTCCGTCCAACCAATCGGAAAATTCCCCACCTGGTATCCGCCCTCTCCGATGTCCCACGGTTCGGCGATCAATTTTACCCGCGAAAGCACCGGATCCTGGTGAATCGTCTCGAAGAAAGTGCTGAGCCGGTTGACGTCGTATAATTCGCGGGCGAGCGCCGCCGCGAGATCGAAGCGGAAACCATCGATATGCATCTCGTTCACCCAGTATCGCAAGCTGTCCATGATGAGCTGCAGCACGCGGGGATGGAGCATATTCAGCGTATTTCCGCACCCGGTAAAGTCCATATAGAAACGCGGATCGTTCGGTGTGAGCCGGTAATAAGCAAGATTGTCGATTCCGCGAAAGCACAGCGTCGGGCCCAGATGGTTACCCTCGGCGCTGTGATTGTACACCACGTCGAGAATCACCTCGATGCCCGCCGAGTGCATCCGCTTCACCGTCGATTTGAACTCGGCCAGCGTTCCGGTCGCCGAATAACGCAGGTCGGGGGCGAAATACCCGATCGAATTGTATCCCCAATAATTCCTGAGTCCCTTTTCGACCAGCGGCCGGTCGTCAACGAACGTATGGACCGGCATAAGTTCAACCGCAGTAACGCCGAGGCGTTTCAGGTAATCGATGATCGGGGCGGAGGCAAGACCGGCATAGGTCCCGCGTAACTGAGGCGGAACCTCCGGATGTCGCGCGGTAAAGCCTTTCACGTGCAATTCATAAATCACGGTGTCGTGCCATGCAGTGTGCGGCGGGCGGTCGTTCTCCCATGAGAATGCGGTGTCGACCACCTCGCACTTCGGCATGCCGGGGGCGCTGTCACGCCGATCCATCGTCAGATCTTCCCGCGGCGATCCGATTCGATACCCAAATAACGCGTCACTCCATCGCAATGGACCCACGATCTGCTTTGCGTATGGATCAAGCAGCAACTTGTTGGGGTTAAAGCGCATACCGGCTTTCGGCTCATACGGACCATAAAACCTGTATCCATAGAGCAGACCGGGCCGAGCTTCCGGCAGATAACAATGCCAGACCTGATCATCCTGCCAACGCAGGTTGACGCGATCCATCTCGCGGCGGCCCTTGGGATCGAACAGGCACAATTCCACCCGTTCTGCGTGCTCCGAAAAAACTGCAAAGTTCACGCCTTCTCCGTCCCAGGTCGCACCGAGCGGATAGGGCTTGCCCCGCCAGATGGTGGGGTTTGATTTCGATGGCTTCATCTCAGGTCCTATCAATCATTTGCTATAGTGCTTTTGATAACTATCACAAGAGCTTTTCTTGTCAGGTCTATAGATACGATCCCAACCGAACACGCCCCTTCGCGCAGGTGCGAAGGGGCGGCATCTAACATGCATTCGGTGAGCCGGATTTGAAACAATGGCGGCTTTAGGTGCTAAGTCCGCGGTAAAATTCCAGTAATCGCGTTATAATTCAATAGTGAGCTGCTTTTTGTGACCGCGCGCATTCCATCTTCCACCTACCGTCTTCAGCTCAACAGTAGCTTTACCCTGGCGCAAGCCACCGGCATTCTCGACTATCTGCACAGCCTGGGCATCGGTGATTGCTACATATCCCCGATCGTCCAATCTCGGCATGACAGCGTTCACGGCTACGATGTGGTCGATCACGGTGTCGTTAATCCGGAACTCGGAGGTGAGCAAGCCTTTCGATCGTTCGCCGCTAAAGCGCACGCACTCGGGATCGGCATCCTGGTCGATACTGTCCCCAACCATATGTGCATCGCGGACTCGTCCAATCGCTGGTGGTTCGATGTACTGGAAAATGGCCCCGGTTCGCCATATGCGGCTTATTTCGATATCGACTGGAATCCGCCAAAGCCGGAACTGACCAATCGCGTGCTGTTGCCGGTGCTCGGTGATCAATATGGGCGGGTGCTGGAAAATCAGGAAATCACCGTTTTTTATGAGGAAGGAGAGTTCCGCGCGCGTTACTATCAGTTAAATCTGCCGCTCGCGCCGCAAACCTGGATCGCGATTCTCGAGCCCGCGCTTGTCGAGCTTGAGACGAAGCCGGGCGAATTCGCTGACCAGACGGCAGAGTTGGCCAGCATCATCACGGCTTTGCGTCATTTGCCGCCGCGCACCGACACTAGCCCTTCAAAGATTCGCGAGCGTCAGCGCGAACGGGAGATCATCCGGCAGCGCTTGACGGTGCTGATCGATTCCAGCCCAGCCGTGGTTTTCGCAATCAATGCTTCGCTCAAAGACTTGAATGGACTGAAGGGACGGCCGCGCAGCTTTGATCGACTGGAACAATTGTTGGGGGATCAGGCGTACCGTCTGAGTTTCTGGCATGTCGCTTTGGACGAAATCAATTACCGGCGCTTTTTTGACGTTAATGAACTCGCGGCGATTCGCGTCGAGCAGCCGGAAGTGTTCGAGGCCGTGCATGAATTGACCTTTCGATTGTTGCGAGAGGGATTGATCACGGGTCTTCGCGTCGATCACGTGGATGGCCTGTGGGAACCCGGCAAATATCTCCAACTGCTGCAGGCTCGATGCGCGCAGGCGATCGCGGAAATTCACCATGATGATCCAGCCGCTGACGCCCGATCGCATGATAACTCGTGGCCTTTTTACGTGGTGATCGAAAAAATTCTCGGTCTCAACGAGCCGCTATGCGATCACTGGCCAGTGTACGGCACCACCGGCTACGAATTTATCAATGACTTGAATGGCGTGTTCGTCGATGCCGCCAATCGAGCAAAACTCGAGGCGGTTTATGCCGGCTTCTCCCAATACCGGCGTGATTTCCGTGATCTGGTTTATGACTGTAAAAAACTTGTGCTGAGAGCCTCGATGTCGGGCGAGCAAAACGTGCTGGCGCGGAAACTCGATCGGATTTCGGAACAACATCGATGGTCTCGTGATTTTACCCGTAACAGTCTGGGACGTGCTCTCGCCGAAGTAATCGCCTGTTTTCCGGTCTACCGTTCATACATCGGCTCCGATCGGCAGGTATCGGATTACGATCGCCAGATGATCAAGCGCGCTATCGATATAGCCAAGCGCCGCAATCCTGAACTGAGCGGATCGACTTTTAATTTTCTTGAATCGGTACTGCTGATGAACGATCCGGAGGGTCTCGATGAGACGGCACGAACCGAGCGTCTTGAGTTCACGATGCGCTTTCAACAACTTACGAGCGCGGTGATGGCGAAGGGGTTCGAGGACACTGCGTTATACCGTTATTATCCGCTCGCGTCCCTGAATGAGGTCGGTGGCGATCCAACCCGCTTCGGCGTTTCCGCCGACGACTTTCACGCTGGTAACCGCCGCCGCCTGGAGCAATGGCCTCACGCGCTATCCGCCACCTCCACCCATGACACCAAGCGCGGTGAAGATCTGCGCGCACGAATCAACGTGCTCTCTGAAATACCTGAGGCCTGGGAGCATGCGGTGAGACGATGGCACGATTTTAATGCACCAGTCCGTACCGAACTCGACGGCATGTCTATCCCGGACCGCAATGAGGAATACCTGCTTTATCAGACCCTGGTGGGCGCCTGGCCGCTGCTGCCGATGAATCACCTGGAGCACGAGACCTTTATTCAACGTGTCCAGGACTACATGCTGAAGGCCTCAAAGGAAGCGAAGCTTCACACCAGTTGGATCAGTCCGAACAAAGAGCACGATCAGGCGCTGCTCGACTTTGTCGGCGCTGTCTTGCGCCTGGACCCTGCCAATGCATTTCTGGAAGACTTCATCGCTTTCCGCAAACCGATCGCGATGGCCGGGATGCTTAATTCCCTTTCGCAGACTCTCATTAAGATCGGTTCGCCCGGTATCCCGGATTTCTATCAGGGCACCGAGTTATGGACGAGCAACCTGGTCGATCCTGACAATCGCCGGCCAATCGATTTCGATGCGCGGCGGCTTATGCTGGACGAAATACGATCCGGCATGCACGACAGTCCGGCTGCGCTGCTAAACAAGCTTGCGCATCAGGCGCCTACCGGAGCGCTCAAGATGTATGTGATCTGTCGCGCTCTTCATTTCCGCCGGGAGCATCCTGAGCTCTTTGCCCGCGGTGCTTATCAGCCTTTGGATGCCGCGGGCGATCGCTCCCATCACGTAATTTCTTTCGCACGCTCCATGGATAAGGACCATGTGATTGTGGCGGCAGGACGCTTTTTTATCAGTCTTGGCGTGGGCGCGAATTCGATGCCCGAGAGCCGCGCATGGGCCGCTACCGTGCTGAGCGTGCCACCGAATGCGGCGGCCGAGCGATACGTCGAGCTTTTTACCGGACGCATAATCGAATGCAAGCGCAATGGTGATCATCGTCAACTTTCGATGAAGGATGTTTTTGGGACCATACCGGTGGCGGCGCTGATTCCGATTGAATTGGCGCATTGCTCCAACTTGAACAAGGCGTACGCGCGTACGTCAAGAATGCCGCGTGGCTCATGATTTCTTCGATCAGCGACTTATAACTTGCCGCTCAATCTGTGAGTTCGATGTCTGACGATTTTTTTTCCTGGCAACTCGATTTCGGCGCGCGAACTACTCAGGAAGGCGTGCGGTTCCGTGTCTGGGCGCCGGCCGCGAGAAAGGTCACGGTCCACGTCACCGCACCGCATCCAATATCGCAGCCGATGGACTGTGATGGCCACCAAGTCTATTCGACGCTGATACGCGGTTTGCGTGCCGGCGCGGAATACTTTTATGAGATCGACGGTAAACGCCGTCCCGATCCGGTCTCGCGCTGCCAACCGCATGGCGTCCATGGCGCATCGCGCGTCGTAGATCCAAATGCGTTTGCCTGGACCGACCACAAGTGGAAAGGACTGGCGCTCGCGCAGTTGATTATCTATGAGATCCACACTGGAACTTTCACTGATCAAGGCACCTTCGACGGCATGATCGAACGCCTTGATCATCTGCGGGACCTGGGTGTTACGGCAATCGAACTGATGCCGGTCGCGACCTTTCCCGGATCGCGCAATTGGGGATACGACGGCGTTTTTCTATATGCCCCGCATACTGCTTATGGTGGTCCGGAAGGTCTAAAGCGGCTGGTCGATGCGTGCCATCGTGCAGGTCTCGCAGTGATTCTGGACGTGGTCTACAACCACCTGGGCCCGGAGGGGAATTACCTTAGCGACTACGGTCCCTATTTTACCGATACTTATCGAACGCCATGGGGCCAGGCGCTCAACTTCGACGGTCCGCAGAGCGATGGCGTCCGCCAATTCTTTATCGATAATGCACTTTACTGGTTGACGGAATACCACCTCGATGCGCTCAGGCTCGATGCGGTGCATGGCATTTTTGACTTCGGCGCACGCCACATTTTGCAGGAGATTGCCGAGTCGTTTCATCGGCAAGCGCAGGCACTCGGCCGTCAAGCCTGGCTAATAGCAGAGAGCGATCTGAATGCCTCACGGATCATCAACCCACCCGATCGCGGCGGTTATGGCCTCGATGCGCAATGGAACGATGAATTCCATCATGCATTGCATGCCTTGCTGACCGGTGCGCGCCATGGCTACTTCGGCGACTTCGCTTCTATCGCCGATTTGCAAAAGGCTATCACCGACGGCTTTGTATTCGATGGCCGTTATTCGCCTTTCCGGCAACGGCGGCATGGCGTCTCCTCCAGCGCTAACCAGGGGCATCAGTTTGTGGTTTTCAACCAGAATCACGATCAGATAGCCAATGCCGAGGCGGGAATCAGGCTCTCGGGAATTCTTCCATTCGCCCGACAGAAACTAGCGGCGGCGATTTTGATCTGCGCGCCTAATCTGCCGCTGTTATTCATGGGAGAAGAATTTGGTTCGTCCTCTCCATTTTTCTATTTCACCAGTTTCGAGGATCCGAAGTTGGCGGCCGCGGTCAGTGAAGGACGCAAGCGCGAGTACGAGTCATTTTTCAAAGCGCGGGAATTCGCCGATCCTCAAGCGCCGCACAGCTTTGAACGATCGCGTTTGAATTGGTCGGAATTGGAAGAACCGGTGCATCGGCAACTTTTGGAACTTAATCGCGCGCTCTTGAGGCTTCGTCACGCGAATCGATCGCTTTCCAACTGCCGCAAAGATCTCACCAAGGTTGATTTCGATGAGTCCAGCGGCTGGATGCTGATTTCGCGTAGCGATCCAGATCGGTCCGAGGCGTTTATTTTTTGTAATCTGACGGCCGAACAGCGCGATTTGCCAACGCCGGCGTCTAGTTTGACCTCACGCCTCGCGCTAAGCACCGAGGAGCAATTGTTTGGCGGGAGCCACGATTCCGCACTCCCTGAGATTCTCGACGGCGCGAAACTTTCCCTACGGCCTTTCGCGGCCGCCATCTATGTCAGATGACGGCGGTGCGCAAAATCAGTCCAGATTTGCCGTCACCTTATCTACGTAACACCATTGCCAGTTCTGCCCGGGCATGATCGATCGCATTACCGGATGTTGCGTCTCCGTATGATGACGCGTCGCATGTTTGCCCGGCGACGAATCGCAGCATCCGACGTGACCGCATCGGCACTCCCGCAATGCTACCCAGGTGGTGCCCTCCTTGAGGCATTCCTCGCAGGCGCCCGGAGTCTTTGGCGGCGGGAAATCCCGAGCGGTCAGATTTTTCATATGTTCGCATTTTTGTGCGGAAGCCATCACCAATCCTCCCTGCTGCGATAATCGGCAAGCTCAATCGCCGGCTAAATCCGAGAACGATCAGCGGCGGCTATCGTCTCTGCGTTCTGGCACCACCAAATAATGAACGCTGAAGTATTTGCGATCGTCGATCCAACTACGCTCGATCGTAAAGCCCGCTAGCCGAGCCAGTTCATGTAGATCGCCGATACTGTATTTGTATGAGTATTCCGTGCAGATCGATTCACCTTCCACAAAGCTGACCCTGTGACCGTCAAGCGCTACCTGTTGATCCTTTCGGCTCACCAGGTGCATTTCGATACGCCCCTCGCGCGGATCATAAAGTGCGTGATGCCAGAATGCTTCCGTATCAAACCGAGTGCCCAGTTCGCGGTTGATGCGGGCGAGCAGGTTCAAGTTAAATGCCGCCGTGACACCTTCGCGATCGTTGTAAGCGTCTTCCAGCACACGTGGCTCTTTCTTCAAGTCCACGCCAAGAATCATCGCACCGCCGGCGCCGCATAGGCTGGCGCTGCGCTCCAGCAACCGGCGCGCTTCTTCGGGAGTGAAATTGCCAATCGTCGAACCAGGGAAGTAAACCACTCGGCGCGCGGCAGGACGGCTTATTCGGGGCAACCGCAGCGGCCGCGTGAAGTCGGCGCACACTGCGTGAACTTCAAGCTGCGGATAATCGTGTCTCAGCAGGCGGGCCGACTCTTCCAGATGTTCGCGCGCGATCTCGACCGGCACGTATGCCGCTGGATCTTTCAAATGATCCAGCAGGACACGGGTTTTGTTGCTGCTGCCGCTGCCATATTCGATCACCAGGCATCGTGGGCCCAGCAATTCGCCCATCTCGCTGGCGTTGCGATGCAGAATCGAAAGCTCGGTGCGAGTCGGATAGTACTCCGGCAGTTCACAAATTCTGTCGAACAAGCGCGATCCGATTTCATCGTAAAAATACTTACAGGGAAGTGTCTTGTTGCGAGCCGTTAGTCCGCGAACCACATCGCTGAGGAAATCTTCGGCGGGCGGAGCAAGATCGTACACCGGCGCCGGTTCCAAAGGCCGCGCAAGTTTTGCTGTCATTCGCAATCCCGTGCCAGACGGAGCCCGCTAAACTGCCAGCGGGCGCCAGGAGGAAAAAAGTTGCGGTAAGTACGACGTGCGTGAGATCGCGGGGTTACGCACGATGCGCCGCGCAGCACCATCTGGTTGCTCATGAACTTACCGTTATATTCGCCTAAAGCTCCGATCGGCGGCCGATAGCCCGGATAGGAAATGTAGGGACTGGCGGTCCATTGCCAAACCTCGCCGTATAACTGATTAAGCGGACCGCGATCGTCTTCGGCCACCGCAGCGGCGGGATGAAACCGTCCCGCTTCCAGAAAATGGCCGGCAATCGGGATACCGGCCGACGCAGTTTCCCACTCAGCTTCAGTCGGCAGCCGCGCCCCGGCCCATCGCGCAAAAGCGTCCGCCTCGTAATAACTTACGTGGCATAAGGGTTCGGCAGGATTGAGCGGTTGAACTCCGGCCATGCTGACGACCGACCACGCGCCCTCTTCCTGACGCCAGTATAGCGGCGTAGTCCAATCGCCTGCGCATCTTGCGGCCCATCCGTCGGAGAGCCACAAGTCCGCTCGGTGATAGCCGCCGTCGTCCATAAACTCGAGATAGTCGGCGACGGTTACGAGCCGACTGGCAATCGCGAATCGATTCACAAATACCCGATGGCGTGGCGCCTCGTTATCGAACGCGAAGCCTTGACCGCATGCGCCGACGGATCTCAACCCCTCGTCGAATTCAACCCAGTTAAGCGGCGGCGGATCGCCGGCATCGGAGATGGCGTCGCGATAAACCGGGTGCAATGGATTCATCGACCATCCATGTTTCAGGTCGGTGATCATCAACTCCTGATGCTGCTGCTCGTGATTGATCCCCAGTGAAATAGTGGCGGCTTGCTCGGCAAGTTCCGCAGGCAAGTTCGCGATTTCCGCGGGCAACCCGCTGAGCACACGCGCAAAATGATCATCGACGTAAGCCCGGTAGCGATAAACTTCCGCGACGCTCGGACGCGAGAGCAGCCCCCGTTCAGCACGAGGCCATCGCGGCCCGACTGCTTCGTAATATGAATTAAATAAGAATCCGAATTGCGGATGGAACGGACGGTAGCCGCGCAGATAGCGGCTCAAAACAAAGGTCTCAAAGAACCAGGTGGTATGCGCCAGATGCCATTTGATCGGACTCGCGTCGGGCATCGACTGAAGCATGTAATCGTCAACCGCCAGCGGTTCGCACAATTGTTCGGTGGTGCGCCGCACCATACGGCAGCGATCGGCAAACGTACGGCTATCGCGCGGACCGATCGATTTGGTCTGCATTGCCGCATGGGCTGCAGAAGGGGCGGCATTGGTGTCCATGGTTAAACCCGTTATCAAAGATTAACAGAGCGGACTATATCAATGCACACAGAATTTACCGCTGAAGGGAGAGGGTCATCTGCTGCGAACACCACCCCGCAAAGCGAGCCGGCCACGCCTCGGCGGAATAAAAACCGGCGGTTACTGAAGAAAAAGCCAACCGTCTGAACATCCCCGTATTACGCCGTATCACCGCATGGATCGCGCAAAAAGATCTCAAGCGAAATAGCCTTGGAATCTTTAAATTGCGCCTCTACTACGAATCACCCCTATGGCGCAGGGTTCGCATAGGTGGTGGTGTCGCGTTGTACGGTTCCATCGCCATATCTCGTGGTGGTGGTGGTCTGATTTGAAGGGACCGCCGCCGCATTGTAATCGGTACTGGTCTTTTTTTGCACCGTGCCGTTGCTGAACTGAGTGGTAGTGGTGGTTGTCTGGCCCGGAGCAGACACTACCGCGGGAGGAGGTACCGCGGGAGACCCATAGGTAGTTGTGGTAGTTTCTCGGACCGCTCGGCTCGGCCCACAGCCCATCACCACGCCCAAGGCAGCACTGGCAACGGCCGAAGTTAGTAGTACGCGGATAAAATATTTCATTGCTGTTAACCTTGCTTGCGGGAAAGCCCGGCAGGAATCGCGGATGCGATTTTGCCCTTTAGGCTGTTAGGCATGGAGACTGCAAGCATTGCGCCAGATTTTCTTTTTCTTCTGAGGTGTGCCTATTAGCGCGATCCCTCGCTCTTTCATCGGTGCGAGCTTTAGAAGTTTGTAAACTAATTGATCGGAAAGACGCTCGATTCCGTACCAAAAGGGGGCTGGCTATAACTTTTTCGGAGAAATAGCTGCGGCCAAGCATCTGGAGGAAAAAGTTCGCTTCCTGGATGCGCATGAACGCTACTCAGCCCGCAGAGGAAACGCTGAGCGTATCGTGACGACATGCCGCGCGCTCTCAGATCGAATAGCGGGCGAGCCTCGAGAATCGGCTCGCGCCCGTAATTCGGCAACGATTGCGTCACGACGTTGAATAAGTCGCGATTTCGGGATCCCTCAACCCATTCAGAACGATCAAAGGCACATCGGTCGTGTCGTTCTGAAACTGCGAACAATCCGACGGCTGACTATATGTCCTTGAACGCGGCCGCCTTCGATTTGCCCTTCACGCGGCGCCCTGCGATCGCGGCCTGCGCCGCCGCCAGCCGTGCGACCGGCAATCGATACGGCGAGCACGAAACATAGTCGAGACCCAATTCATGGCACAGCTTGACGCTCGCCGGATCGCCACCATGCTCGCCGCAGATGCCAAGCTTGATGTTCTTGTTGGCCTGGCGACCGCGATCGATCGCGATTCGCATCAAGCCACCCACCCCATCGGGATCGAGTTCCTGAAACGGGTCCTTTTTGTAGATGCCCGCCTTTAAATAATCATTAAGGAACTTGGATGAATCGTCGCGCGACAATCCGTAGGTCATTTGCGTCAGGTCGTTGGTGCCGAACGAGAAGAAGTCGGCCACCTCGGCGATCTTATCGGCCTCGATACAGGCGCGCGGCACTTCGATCATGGTTCCGATCGTAAAGCTTACGCGTGCGCCGTTTTTCTTCCCCAGCACCTCGTGGGCCACTGCGCGTATGTCTCGCGCCAGAAGTTCGAATTCGCGGCGATCGCCGATCAGGGGCAGCATGATTTCGGGGATCGCCTTCACTCCCTCGCCGCGCAACTCAGCCGCCGCTTCCAGAATTGCGCGCGCCTGCGCCTTGTAGATTTCCGGGTAGCTGACGCCAAGCCGCGATCCGCGATGGCCCAGCATCGGGTTAAACTCGACCAGGTTGTCGCGCACCTGCCGCAGCCGCTCCGCCGTTACGCCCATGGTCCGCGCCAGATCGACAATTTCACTATCTTCCTTGGGCAGAAACTCATGCAGTGGCGGGTCGAGCAATCGAATCGTGACCGGCAGGCCAGCCATCGCTTTTAGGATTCCGACAAAGTCCGCGCGCTGAAATGGAACAATTTTTTCGAGTGCGCGAGCGCGCTGCGCGGCATCGCCGGCGAGGATCATTTCGCGCACCGCCGCAATTCGTTCCGGATCGAAAAACATATGCTCGGTGCGGCACAGTCCGATTCCCTCCGCTCCGAAGCTGCGCGCCACCTCGGCATCATGCGGCGTATCGGCGTTGGCGCGCACCCCGAGACGGCGTTCCGCGTCGGCCCACGACATGAATTTCCTAAAAGCGCCCGACAACTCGGGTTCGACGGTCGGAACCTTGCCCGCGATCACCTCGCCAGTGGATCCGTCGAGCGTTATAAAATCGCCGCGCCGCAAGGTGTGGCCGTTCGCCGTGAGCGTGCCGGCGTGATAATCGATTTCAAGCGCCGCGCATCCGGCGACACAGCACTTACCCATCCCGCGCGCGACCACCGCCGCATGGCTGGTCATCCCGCCGCGCGCCGTCAGGATGCCTTCCGCCACCTGCATCCCGTTGATGTCCTCGGGCGAGGTCTCGATTCGCACCAGAATGACATGCTTGCCTGCGTCGACTGCCTCGACGGCGGCTTCAGCCGAGAACACGATTTCGCCGGCAGCCGCGCCGGGCGACGCGGGCAGACCGCGCGCCAGCACTTCCTTTTGAGCCTTGGGATCGAGCCGCGGATGAAGCAGTTGTTCAAGCTGCACCGGTTCCACGCGCATCAGCGCGTCACGCCGTTCGACTAAACGCTCGCCCGCTATGTCGACCGCGATTCTCACCGCCGCTTCCGCCGTGCGCTTGCCGGTACGCGTTTGCAGCATATAGAGCTTGCCGCGCTCGACCGTAAATTCCATGTCCTGCATGTCGCGAAAATGTTTTTCGAGGCGCTTCGCGATATCCAGCAGCTCGCGGTAAACCTTCGGAAAGCTTTCTTCGAGCGTCGCGTGACGATCCTTGCGCTCCTGCTCGTCGATCCGGTTGCGCTCGGCCCATCCCTTACCGGCGCGCAAACTGATCTGACGCGGCGTACGCACGCCCGCCACCACATCCTCGCCCTGTGCATTGGGCAGGAACTCGCCGTAAATGCCTTTCTCGCCGGTAGCCGGATCGCGCGTGAAAGCGACACCGGTGGCGCAATCCGCGCCGAGGTTGCCGAACACCATCGACTGCACGGTGACGGCGGTGCCCCATTCACCGGGAATATTGTTGATACGGCGATAGGAGATCGCACGCTCGTTGTTCCACGAATCGAACACCGCGCCGATCGCCTCCCACATCTGCTCCACCGGATTTTGCGGGATATCGCGGCCAGTGCGATCGCGGATCAGCGCGCGAAACTCACTTACCATCGCTTTCAGATCGTCGGCCGATAGATCGACATCCTGCTCGACTCCGCGATCTTTCTTTTTACGTTCGATTATGACTTCGAACGGATCGTGCTCGGTGGCGGTTTCAGGCTTGAGCTTCAGCACCACGTCGCCATACATCTGGCAGAAGCGGCGATACGAATCCCAGGCAAAACGCGGATTGCCGCTCGCCTTCTCCAGGCCAATAACGGTTTCATCGGTGAGCCCGAGGTTGAGCACGGTGTCCATCATGCCCGGCATCGAGACCCGCGCGCCCGATCGCACCGACACCAGCAAGGGGTTGTCGCGATCGCCGAACTTGCGCCCGAGAATTTTTTCCATTCGCGCGACGCTCCTGGCGACGCCTTCGTTCAATCCCTTCGGATACTTATGCTGATGTTCATAGAAGTAAGTGCAGACCTGGGTCGAAATCGTGAAGCCCGGCGGGACCGGCAGCTTGAGCGATGCCATCTCGGCCAAATTCGCTCCTTTGCCGCCGAGCAGATCGCGCATCGCGGCCCGGCCCTCGGCCACTTTGCCGCCGAAAAAATAAATCTCAGGATGGACACGCGCCATTACATCATTCTCCGTTCAAACTTCGCGCGGCCAAGCCGCGAACAGCCTTTTGTTTCATCAATCGGTCTTACGGCACAAGACTACGCCGCCGATCCAACCATCAATTCCATGCGCCCGATCATCTGGCTATCTATGCCCGCCGATGCGTTCCGAGACCTCCGCCGCCAGCCGCGCAATCGGGATGCGTTCCTGCTGGGTCGAATCGCGATCGCGCAGCGTTACCGTGTCGTCCTCCATCGTCTGATGGTCGACCGTCACGCCCAGCGGCGTACCAACTTCGTCCTGACGCCGGTAACGACGGCCGATAGATCCGGCCTGGTCGTAAGCCACCGTGACATGGCGCTGTAATTCCTCGCGTACCGCCTGCGCCTTTTCCGGTTGGCCCCCCTTGCGTAACAAAGGAAAGACCGCAACTTTAATCGGCGCCAGCCGCGGATCGAGCCGCAGCACGATTCGCTCCTCGTTCTCGACCACGTCTTCATCGTAGGCATCGAGCAAAAACGCCAGCATCGCGCGATCAACGCCGAGCGCCGGCTCGATCACCCAGGGCCGGTAACGTTCACGCGCCTCTTCGTCGAAGTAGGTCAGCTCCTTGCCACTGAACTGCGCATGTTGATCGAGATCGTAGCTGCCGCGTTTCGCCACTCCTTCAAGTTCACCCCATCCGAACGGATACTGAAATTCGAGATCGGTGGTGCCGCGCGAGTAATGCGATAGTTCCTCCTGCCCATGCGGCCGCAGCCGCAGATGGTCCGCTTTGATCCCGTACTTGAGAAACCAGTGGTGGCGGAACTCGACCCAGTAATCGAACCATCGCGCCTCGTCCTGCTCGTTGGGTTTGACGAAGAACTCCATCTCCATCTGCTCGAACTCGCGCGTGCGAAAGATAAAGTTGCCAGGCGTGATCTCATTGCGAAACGATTTCCCGATCTGCGCCACCCCGAACGGCAGCTTGACTCGCTGCGTATCTACGATATTGGCGAAGTTGACGAAAATTCCCTGCGCGGTTTCGGGTCGCAGATAGATCGTGTTGGCGCTGTCCTCGAGCGGTCCCATGAAGGTTTTGAACATCAAATTAAAGCGGCGCGCCTCGGTCAGTTCGCCGCCGCACGCCGGACATCGATCGCCCGCGACATGATCGGCGCGGAAGCGCTGCTTGCATTTTTTGCAATCGACCAGCGGATCGGTAAAGTTCTGGAGATGCCCCGAAGCCTCCCATGTGCGCGGATGCATCAGGATAGCCGCATCGATTCCCATCACGTCGGACCGGCGCTGCACCATATCGCGCCACCATGCTTCCTTAACGTTGCGTTTGAGCTCCACGCCGAGCGGCCCGTAATCGAAGGTCGAGCCGAGCCCGCCGTAGATATCGCTGCTGGGAAACACGAATCCCCGCCGCTTGCACAGGTTGACGATCTTCTCCATCGTGACCGGACGCTTGCTCCCGGTCGTGGGCTCATGTGCCTCTGATGCTGACAAAAACTACCTCCGGCGCCATCTGGCGGCTATGGTTTTTCGTCGCGCGCTCGCAGCCGCGGCCGAGATTAGAATTCGAGTTTGCCGCGTCAGTGTAATCCGCCATCGCTCATCCGGCAATTTCGCGCCACCGCCATGCGAAACTCACATTCCCCGGCTGCCATGATGAAGCGTCAGGTTGAAACCGCAGAAGCGCGAGCGATAAGCTCGATCCGTGTCTGACGCACGTCCATTGAAACAGGTCGATTTGCTGCGCCATGAATTGAAGGCGCTGCGTTATATCTGTGAAAACTACCATGCCCGAAAAATCGCCCCTGAGGCGCTGCCACCGATGGCTGACTTCATGACCCCGCAGGGCCGTGAAATCTATCAGACGATTATGCATTCGCCCGATCGCGAAACGGCGGAAACCGCGCTCAAGCACCTTGATCTGGAGAACGTCGATATCGGCTCCTTTCTGCGGCTCTCCGGTGAACATTACTACAGTTACCCGGCGCTGGTTATAGAACGCGCGGCGGCGATCCGCAGCGGCGCACTGAAGGTCGCAGCGGCTTGATTACAGCCGATCAAAAAGAGCTGCACCTACTGCTCGATCGCACCGGCGCCGTAATCGTGTTTCAGGAAAAGGGCGCTTCCTGGGCGGGCGTGCTGGCATTTTCCGACGAAACCAACGCGCGCGAGTTCGTGCAAACCAGTATGCTTGAAGTGGCCGAGATCGCGGCGTTCGACTGCACCGACGCGGCCAACGTGGCGGCGCTGATCGCCAGCGTCAAGCCACGCGCAGTGCGCTATATGCTGCTCGATCTTGATTACCGCACCGGGCGCTGTATCCAAATCGAGTTCGAAGGCGATGGTTTCGGCATCCGCAGCGAGCGGCAGATGAGTCCTGCGCGGAAGTAATCGAGCGGTTACCATGCCGGTAACTATCGAGCATCTGGAACAGGCGCGCCGCCGGCTCGCCAATATCGTCAAGCCCACTGCGCTGATCCGCAATGCGACTCTGGAACGCATGATCGGGGCCGAAGTCTGGCTCAAGCTCGAGAACCTGCAAAAGACCGGATCGTTCAAAATTCGGGGCGCCTACAATCGGGTCGCCGCCTTGCAGCCTGAAGAAGCGGCGCGCGGGGTGATCGCCGCCTCGGCCGGCAATCACGGCCAGGCGCTGGCGTGGGCCGCGACGCGCGCCGGCGTGCGCGCCACGATCGTGATGCCGAAAACCGCGGCGATCGCAAAGATCGACGCGACCCGCAGCTATGGACAGGAGGTGATGCTGGCCGGCGTCGATTATCAGGAAGCCTACCGGGCGGCCTGCGAGCTTCGCGATCGCACCGGCGCGCTGTTCGTTGACGCTTATGACGATCCTTTCGTGATCGCGGGTCAGGGAACAATCGGATTGGAAATCGCCGAGCAATGCGAACCCGATGCGATCCTGGTGCCGGTCGGCGGCGGGGGTTTGATCGCCGGTATCGCGCTGGCGCTCGCAGCCCGCAGCCCGCGCACCGAGCTTATCGGTGTCGAAGCGGCGGGCTCGCCGCAACTCAGCGTCAGCCTTGGCCGCGGCGAACCGGCTGCGATAGAAGCGCCGGTCGATACCATTGCTGACGGTCTTGCCACCGGACGGATGGGAAACCTGCCATTCGAAATCCTCAAGCACCATACAACGCGCTGCGTCACCGTCGATGACTTCGAGATTGGCGAAGCGGTATTGCTGATGCTCGAACGGATGAAGCTGCTGACCGAGGGCGCAGGTGCGGCGGCGTTGGCCGGGGCGCTCAAGCTCAAGGATCAGCTCGCGGGCAAGCGGATCGTGATCGTGATCACCGGCGGCAATATCGACATCAATCTGCTCGATCGGATTATCAGTCATGGTCTCGCCAAGCTGGGCCGGATGGTCCGTTTCGCGGTGGATATTCATGATCGGCCCGGCGAACTGGCCAAACTGTTGACGCTGGTGGGCGGCACCGGGGCCAATGTTCGCACAGTCGAGCATAATCGGGCGCGGCGCGACGAACCGATCGGATCCACGCGCGTGACGCTGGAGTTGGAAACGCGCGGGCCCGAGCATGTCGAAACCGCGCTGCGCGAACTGCGCAATCACGGCTACCACCCGCTTTTAGAGGGGACTGGCTGGTAGATACTTTTGCGCTTCAAGAAAAATACAAACCAACCACGCAAGCATCCGGTGCACCCTTGAAGATTTCCGCGATCGCGATCACGTCATGTCCGGCCGCGCTGCGCTCGGATTACGGGCCCGGCGTAACTCTCGCCGGCAAGAAACTGCATCCTTAGGGCTTGCCCATACCAGAGGGATCGGAGAGCAGAACCACTGCCTCCTGGGCTACGCTTGTAGCACCATAAGCGATCGCCGCGCGGATATCTTCAGCCTGAAGGTGAGAATAGTCCTCCAGCAACTCGTTTTCAGTCTCCCCCTCAGCGAGCTTGCGCAGAATCAATTCGACCGTGATCCTGTTGCCGCGGATCACAGGCTTGCCCATCATTACCGCGAGGTTAATCTCGATCCTCCCGGTAGTCATTGCGCTCCTTGTCACCGCGAGTGGCGGCATCCGACCGTCCCAATGATACCGCTCGCAAATCGCCACAATCAACGTAACCGCCGACGTGCAGTAGACCAACAGTTGGTTTTTTAACCTTCAATACGCTCATGCGTTGGCCGTGGCCGACCGTCTCCTGACCCGCGATCGAAGCCTTTACCGCCTCTATTTTGCCGGCCTGCGGATAATCGATCCCACCGCAAACCGCGAGCGATAATTCTATTCCGCGGCTGTGCCAGTTCCGGCGCCGCTGACCGGCACCTGCACCGCGTGCAGCACATCGGTCTTGGTGACGATTCCTTCGAGCGCGCCATTATCGCCCGTCACCAGCAGCATCTGCGGCGCATTTTCCCGCATCAGCAGCCGTAACGCTTCATTCAGATCGCAATCGCCGGCCACCGTGGTGAGATTACGATCGGTTATTTCATCGACTTTGGTGGCGGCCCATTTATCGGGCGCAACGCCGCTGAGCGACCATACCGCGAGCGTGCCGATCGCGCGGGAACCATCCAACACCGGATAGATCGCGTGCCGATGGTGCGCTGCAACGCCATCGGCAAACTCGCTCAGCGTGGTGTCGCAGAATACGAAAACCACCTGCTTGCGCATCACTTCGCGCACGGTGGAGCGACCCAGTTCCGCGATTTGCGTGGTCTGATGAAGCCGCTGATCGCCGGAGACCGAGGCTTCGCCCGAAATCGCATAGGCCACCGCGGCCCCGATCAGCGTGGGTATCAGGTAGGAATGGCCGCCGGTGGCCTCGGCCACGAATACCACTGCGGCCAGCGGGGTCTTGTAGCCGGCCGCAATGAACGCGGCCATTCCAACCGCGGCGTACAGATTGAAAGCGGGCGCATGCACAATCGACTGTGCGAAGGATGAGCCGACACAGGCGCCGACCAGAAACAACGGCACGAACATCGCGCTGACGCCACCGCTGCCGAGCGAAAAGAGCGTGGCCGCCAGCTTCAGTATCGCGAAACACATCAGTTCGATCGGCAGGCGCTGCTGCGTGAGCACCATCCGCACCGCCTCATAATTGGGACCGATCGGGATCAACGTGCCGGGAAACATCCTAAGGAACAGCAGGCCACAGCATCCGGTGAGGAATCCGCCGATCGTCAGTTTAAGCGGATGCGGGAGGCGCAGGTTAACCGCAAAGACGCGGGCGCGGCGGAACGTGATCGCGAAAACCATCGCGATCAACCCGCAGATCGCGCCAAGCGCCGCTGACCATACCAGATCGATCGACGCGAACCGCGTCTGGCCGACGAAGCCGAACAGCGGTTCCGCGCCAACGAATGCGACCAGTGTCGCATAGGCAACCACCGACGCGATGAGCGAAGGGAGCAGCGCCTCATGGGCAAGGTCGTCCCGGTATGGCATTTCGAGCGCGAACACCAGGCCCGTAAGCGGAGCGCGGAACACCGACGACATCCCGGCCGCCGCCCCGCTGATCAGCATGATTCGCCGGTCGCGGGAATCCAGCCCGAAGCGGCGCAGTTTAGTCCACAGCCATGATCCGATCGCCCCGCCTCCGTAGATACTCGGCCCCTCCATCGCCGCGCTGCCACCCGATCCGACGGTGGTCACCGCCGCCAATAATTTGAACCAGAAGGGACGAATGTCGATATCGCCGCGATGCTCGTGATAGGAACTGATGATCTCCTCGGTCGAGTGCTCATTCGGATCAGCTGTGAAGTAACGCATGATTAATCCGGTGAGCAGAAAGCCAGCGGTCAGACCCGGCACGATCATCCATTGATGCTGCAAGTAGCGGGGCAGCAAATAGGCCCAAGCGCCATTGAGAATTGCCAGCGTGATGCCGGTGATCACGATACCGGTGGTCACCCCGATCAGCGGGGCGACCAGCAGCCATTTTTGAATGTCGCGCGAATAGGTAGCGGTGAGATCCTGATTAACCAGACTGACGCATTTTCTAACTAATGGATGATTAGCCCAGGCGGGCGCGGACAGCTTCTGCAGCATACTCAATTAAGTATCCTTAAGTCATCGGAAGTGAATCGGTCTCAAATCATTTAGAGAAGGTCTGTGTCAGCTTGATGCAGAAAGTGTCGCATAACTGCCACAGACCCAAGTGCGAATGCGATACAGCAATAAGGCACGTTTAGCGACAAGGCGCATTATATAGGAAAAACTCTGAAGCTTTTGGCATTGTCGATAAAGGCAGATGAAGGTCTTATCCGACAAGTTAAATTCGCTGTTAAATGCGCAAGCAAGTGCTACCATCGGCCAGTTTATTCGAACGTGATTCGAACTGAATATAATACCCATGAGGTGGCACGGCAATTGGATTAAGCCGTGGCAGGTTGAGGGGGGACGCGAGTTGCGCGTCTATAGATCGATGAATATGAGCGAAAAAACTTTATGCGATGCTGGATGCCGGATTTTGCTGGTTGAGGATAATTCGGAACACGTCTTTATTGCGCTCACTGTAATCCGCCAGATACTCGGTGATACGAGTGAGGTGATCGTCGCCGAGACTGCCGACGAGGCGCTGGAACTACTTTCCCAATTCACTGAACATGACCGGCCCGATCTGCTGCTGGTCGATCTGAGGCTGCCACGAAATGGTGGTTTCTCGGTACTTTCCGCGGCCCGATCGTACGAGACCCTGGCGCATACGCCGATGTTCGTGATCACCAGTTCGATGTACGATCGCGATATCGCTCAAAGCTACGAGCTCGGCGCCTCGGCCGTGCTGTGTAAGCCGCTCTCGCGCGCCCGGCTTAAAGAAGAGCTGGCCCGCATCGGACTGTCAGGCGGCATGCTTCCGCTCTGATTCGTATTCTCCCGACAAAATCTTCCACCGCACTTCGATTTCACTCGGTTGCAAAGGCTTGCCGGCATGGTTGCTTGCGGGGACCGGTTCTCCCGCTCGACGCGCCCATGCTACTGTCGATCGGCAATCAACCCCGCTGCGAGAGCAAATGAAGATTGGTATCTTTTATGAACTTCAGCTACCGCGTCCATGGAGTCAGGATTCGGAGCTGAAGCTTTTTCAGAATTCGCTCGAACAGGTTGAGCTGGCCGATCGTCTCGGGATCGATTACGTCTGGACGGTCGAGCATCACTTTCTAGAAGAGTACGCCCACTCCTCGGCACCTGAGGTTTTTCTCGCGGCCTGCAGTCAGCGCACGCGAAATATCCGGCTCGGGCATGGGGTGGTGCTGATGCCGCCTGGATACAACCATCCGGCGCGCGTGGCGGAACGAATCGCCACACTTGATTTGGTTAGCAATGGCCGGGTCGAATTCGGGACGGGAGAATCTTCATCGGAAGCGGAACTCGGCGGCTTCGGGATTGCCCGCGGCGACAAGCGCGCAATGTGGCAGGAGGGATTGGAAGTTACCTGCCGGATGATGTCGGAAGAGCCGTTCCACGGTCACGAAGGCCCGTACTTTCGGATGCCGATGCGCAACGTTGTTCCCAAGCCGGTCCAGAAGCCGCATCCACCGGTATGGGTCGCATGCTCGCGGCGCGAGACCATCAATCTGGCCGCCAGTCTGGGCATTGGCGCGCTTAGCTTTACGTTTATGTCGCCCGCTGAAGCCAGCCAGTGGGTGAGCGATTATTACGCGAAGTTTGAAGCTGAGTCGCAACCGATCGTGGCGGCGGTAAACCCCAACGTGGCGATCGTGACCGGCTTCATGTGTAATCGCGACGCCGGGCAGGCGCGCGCCGCCGCGGAGGATGGACTGCGCTTCTTCGCTTACGCGCTGGGCCATTATTATCTTTTTGGCCGCCACGAGCCCGCCCGCACGGACATCTGGAGCAACTATCGCGCGAATCCGCTCAGCCTGCCGATTATCGACGGCGCCACCAGTTGCGTCGGTTCTCCCGAACAAATCCGCCAGAGCCTGCGCGCGTTCGAGTCCGCCGGAATTGATCAGGTGGTGCTGGTCTCGCAGGCCGGCAACAATCGCCATGAGGACATCTGCGCCTCGCTCGAATTGTTCGCGAAAGAAGTGCTGCCGGAATTCAAGGAACGCGACCCGCAGCGCGCGAAAGTCAAAGCTGAACGCCTCGCACCGATTATCGAGCGTGCGATGAAGCGCAGATCCGCGCCGCAGCTTCCGCCCGGCGGCCCGATCACGATTCAGGCCGGTGCCCTGCTCTGAGCCTCGCGCCGGCTTCACCCCGCGAGGCTAGGCCCGGGAATCGCGCTCTGATAATTTTTACACCAATTACCGATGGCGCTACTTAAGATTCGCAAGTTTCCCGACCCGTCGCTCAAGCAGCCGGCCAAGCCGGTCACGAACATCGACGGCGATCTGAATACCTTTGTCGAAAGCATGATCCAGACCATGTACGCGGCTCCCGGCGTTGGTCTGGCCGCACCGCAAGTCGGCGATTCGCGCCGCGTGATCGTGCTCGACACCGAACATGAAAATCCGGGCGCTCAGTTGCTCAAGCTGATCAACCCCGAAATTGCCGAGGCCGAAGGCTCAGTCATCTGGGAGGAAGGATGTCTGTCGGTAATGGATTTTACCGCCGACGTGAAGCGCTCGGCGAAGGTGCTGGTGCGCGCCTGGACGCCGGATCAAAAGCAGAT
>DAHVFB010000060.1 GCA_027317185.1 Deltaproteobacteria bacterium | reverse complement strand
AAATCGAGGTGGGCCTCAGCATCGCGCCGATTTTCGACTCCGGCGGAAATCTGGTCGCATTCTCGGCTGCGGCCAATGACATCGGCCAGCGCAAACAAATCGAAGCTGAATTGACCCGTACGCGCGACGCAGCGCTGGATGCCGCGCGGCTGAAATCCGAATTTCTGGCCAATATGAGCCATGAAATCCGCACTCCCCTGAATTCGATTATTGGCATGGCCGGGCTGCTGCTCGAAAGCGATCTTCCCGCGGAACAGCGCGAGTTCGCCAACGACGTTCGCGAAAGCGCCGAAACCCTGCTGACGATGATTAACGACATTCTAGACTTTTCCAAGGCCGCCGCCGGTAAACTCGCGATCGAGGAGGTCGATTTTGAGCTCACACGGGTGGCCGAAAGCGCGGCCGAACGAGTCGCCGAACAGGCGCGCCGCAAGGGCCTCGAGCTTACCGTGTCAATCGATTCCGACGCAGCGCAATTTTTGCGTGGCGATCCCGGCCGGTTACGCCAAATACTGATAAATCTTCTCAGCAACGCGGTGAAGTTCACGCCGGCGGGAGAAGTGAGTCTCAGTGTCAGCAAGCTGCACGAGGACCCGAAGCGAACGGAGTTGCGATTCGAGGTCCGCGATACCGGAATCGGAATCCCAGAGGATAAACTTCATTTGCTATTTCAGCCATTCACGCAAGTCGATGCCTCCACCACGCGCCTCTATGGGGGGACCGGACTCGGACTCTCAATAGTTCGGCAAATGGTGGAACAAATGGGCGGCACAATCGCCGTGACCAGTATCCCTGAAGTCGGTTCGACTTTCTGGTTCACCATGAACTTCGCCAGGCAGATCGACGTCAGCCAGCCGGCTTCGGAGCGCTTTGCGCTGCTGTCGGGACAGAAGGTTCTGATCGTCGACGATCATGAGAGCAGCCGCCAGGTGCTGTCGGCTCAGACCTCGGCCTGGGGCATGGATGCGAGTGGCGCGGGATCGGCCGGCGAGGCGCTCGAAATGATGAAGCTGGCAGCCGCCGGCCGTCCATACGCCGTCGCGATAATCGATGTAATGATGCCTGAGATCGATGGCATCGAGCTGGCCCGGAAGATAAAAGCGGATGCGGCTCTCGCATCGACAGCGATCCTCTTCATATCTTCGGCCGGCCCCAGGACCGGATTTCAACAGAGATTGCGCGGTCTCGAGGTGGGGGACTGGCTGATGAAGCCGGTGCCGCAGTCGTCGCTCCACAAGGCTTTGGAGAAGCTGCTTGGGCATGACGGAGCTTCCCGCGGCGATGCAGGTCAGGAACAGAAAGCACTCGCGCCGAATGCGGTAATGCCGATGGATAGCGCCGAAGGGCATGGGCTGCGCGCGCTGGTGGCCGAAGACAACCTGATCAACCAAAAAGTCGCCCGGCTGCAATTGATGAAATTCGGACTTGAGGTCGATCTGGTGGCGAACGGCCGCGAAGCGGTTGAGGTTGTGATGAACGGCCGCTACGACCTGGTGCTGATGGATTGTCAGATGCCCGAAATGGACGGCTATGAAGCTACGCGCGAAATCAGAAAACGGGAAGCAGGTCAGCGGCATACCCGGATTATTGCGATGACCGCGCATGTCCTGCCCGGGGATCGCGAAGAATGCATAAATGCGGGAATGGACGATTACATAAGCAAGCCGATTAGAAGCGCCGCGCTACGCGCATTGATCGCGGACACGGTTGCCCGCCTGCAGGACAAATCACTCGAACCGCAACTCCATACCCCGGAGCTGGGCTCGGCGTCATCCGCTGCGGAGGGGGATCAACCACCGTCCCGGCGCTGCTCGGCCTGAGCCTCTCGATCCACGTTAAAAAAACATGGTGAGATTTTTGGCCATCAGCACGCTCTGATCGAGAATAATCTTGCGCCTGGCGATCCTGAGTTCGCTGTTCACCCTGCGCAGAATGTCGCGACGGCGGCCGACTAGAAAATCGGTCTCGGTTTCAACCCGGTTACGATACACGCAGAACCGGCTGCTCACCTCGAAGTCCTTTCCGTCGAGCGCATCGGCGGACGAATCGACCAGCCGAACATTGCTGATGATATGGCACACGCGCGAGAAGGGTTCTTCGGCCCAGTGGACGCCGGTCCGCAGTTGCCCGGCGCGCTTTATCAAGGTGGCTTTATCGTCATCGATCCAGGCGATGTCATTTTCGCCGGTGATGTCGCCGCGATCATCCTGATGTGCGAGATTCTTGCGCAGCGGCATCCAATAGCGCAGGTCGTCGGTGAACAGCGCGAGCCATTCCTCGTACCTGCGCTCATCGAGCAGATCCGCTTCCAAAAAAAAGAGATCCTCGATTTCCTTGATCAGGTTCAGATATTCAAGCCGCGCGGGAGGCAGGTCTACTCTGCTCATCGGCGATGCTCCGAAAGATCGTCAACCTGGCTAGGCTTGAGATCGCGCCAACTTTTCGCATCCATGAACTCGGCCCAGCGTTTATAAAAATTGCGTGGATTTTGTTCGGTGGTGAGGCTGATGGGGTGATTGGTGACCACTCCCGGCACCATTTCATTGGTCTCTTCCGCGCCGAGTCCGGCCTTGTAATTGTAAGGATAGCGCCGCGCGATCGAGCCGCGGCTGGCGGCGGTCGCATAATTCCAGTTCTCCATATCGTCCTGCTCGGTCATCCCAGCCGGACCGGAATAGCGGATGTAGTAGTGCCGCAAGAATTGCTTCACTTCCTCGGGCGCATTGCGGTCGGCGAAGTAAACGCGCCACATCTCGGTTTTCGCCACTCCGCGCGGATGCGCCACCAGCAGGGTGCGCGGCTGCTGGCCATGGAAAGAGAGATTCGGAAAGATGGTGCCGACTACCGCCTGGAGTCCTGCGCGGTCCCCCATCCGCTCGATGCGTTTCTTCCAGCATTGCTTGAAGTATTGAGAAGCCGCGGGCGAAGCCGCATAGTCGGTCCGATTTGGATCGGGCGGCAGATAACTGAAGGTGAGGCCATGGCCCCATTGCGGCGAGGTGGTCATCATCAGTTTCCCCGGATCGTCGCGCCGCCCTTCGCCATCGGTGGGACCGATACCGACCAGATCGACCGAGCGGTGACTCACCACGTGCAGGCCATCACCGGAGAAATTCTCGGCGACGAATTTCCAGTTGGCGGGAATCAGCCATTTTTGCACGCTCCCGAGCAGTTCGGTCTCCTCGTCGCTGCCGTCCCAGGCCCCCAGCGCGAGGTCCAGCGCGAGCTTCGCCTCGCCCAGATAATCGAGCAGGGCGGGTGCCGAATGATCCCAGGTGGCCCAGACGGTGCCTCGATATTGCGCGATCTGCGCCACCTCGATCAGGGCCCATTGCGAACGATCCAAAGGCGGCCGATACGCCTTTTCGGCCTGCGGCACGCCAACCAGGCGTCCATCGGTGGCGTAGCTCCAGCCATGATACGGGCAGACGAAATGCACCGTATGACCTTCGTCGTAGCGGCAGACCTTCATTCCGCGATGGCGGCAGGTGTTGAGGAAGACGTGAACTTTGCCCGCCGGATCGCGCGTCAGGATAACCGATTCTTCGCCCATGCAGGAGACGAAGTAGTCGCCGGGCTTTTTTATCTGGCTGGTATGCCCCACGTAGAGCCAGCCGCGCGTAAAAACCCGTTCGAGTTCCTCCTGGTAAATTTCTTCATTGACAAAAACCTCGCGGCTGATCTCGCCGCGCGCGAAATCCACCAGACTTTTCGCCGAATGGCCGTGAACCGTCATCAAGAATTCTCCATGCGATCCAGACGCAGAATCCGCTCGATAAGCTGCTGCGTTAATGCCGTTCCCGGCATCGTGATTCCAAGCTCGTGCGCAAACTCCAGCGCCACCCGCAGGTCCTTGTAAAAAATTCCAACCGAATGGCGTCCCGGATTGAATTTGCTCCAGTTGTCAGCCACCCGGCTTTGCGCGTGCCCGCCATGAATTACCTGCTCCAGCACTTCCGGCGCGACACCCGCCTTGACGCCCAATTCCATGCCTTCGAACGCGGACAGCATGTTGAGGCAGATGATCACCTGATGGGCGAGCTTGGCTCGAATTCCCGCACCGGGTCCGCCAGTATGGATAATGTCCGATCCCGAAGTGGCGAAAAGCGGACGGCATCTTTCGAATGCCTGCGCCGTCGCGCCCACCATGTAACACATGGTGCGATTTTTCGCGCCGGCCTCGCTGCCGCTCACCGGCACATCGGACACCTCGATGCCCCTGGCCGCCGCAGCCTTGGCCACCTTGGTGATCGTCCGCGGATGCACGGTGCTGTGAATCACGATTATCGATCCCGGCTTCGCGCCTTCGAGCACGCCGCCCGCGCCCAGCACCACCGCCTCGATCTGCGCGTCGTCGACCACGCAGATTTCAACGATCTCCGCATGTTCGCCCACCTCGCGATTGGTGCGCGCGATCTTCGCGCCAGCCGCGGCAAGCTCCTGCAGCGGCTCATCGCGTACGTCATAGACCATCAGATCGTAGCCGGCTTTCGCCAGATTGACCGCCAGGTACCTGCCCTGCGTGCCGAGTCCTATGAATCCTACTTTCATCGCGATGACCTCACGCTTGGGAAAGCTGCTCCGAATCGCCGCTCCGAGTCAACCGATTGCACTAGCGAGCCGTCCGCCGATAATTCGGTTCTCGTCGATGGGACAGGGCATGGCGTGCTGCTACAATTTTGTGACCGGTCGTTGGCGCGAGCATCGCGCGGGCGGTCTTCATATTGGGCTAAGCCGATGTCATCCCATGCATACCAAATCTTTGAGAAAGTGAAATCGAACGCGGGGCGGCCGGCGTCCCGCGCCGCGTTCGCGATCGGATTGCTCACCCTGGCTGCGCTGGCCTTGCGGCTGTTCATGCTCGATTCGAAAAGCCTCTGGCTCGACGAAGGTGCGACGGCCGAACGCGTGCTGTCCGATTGGCGCAGCCTGCTGATCGTGGTCACCACCACGCAGGTGAACGAGGCGTTGTACTACGTCCTGATGCATCCGTGGACCGACGTCATGGGCGCCAGCGAATTCATGCTGCGGCTGCCATCGGCGATCTTCAGCGCGGCAACTATCCCGTTGATTTATCTGCTCGGAGTGGAGCTTTACGATCGGCGGGTTGGATTCGCGGCCGCCCTCCTGATGACGGTACACGCGGTGACTTTGCGTTACGCGCAGGAAGCCCGTTCGTACGCGATGCTGATGCTGCTGGTGACCATCTCGGCGTTGTTCTTTATCCGCGCGATCAAAAGACCGTCGCTTGCGAATTGCGCAATTTACATCGCGGCCGGCGTGCTGAGCGTTTATGCGCATCTTTTTGGCATCCTGCTGTTGCCGGCGGAATTTCTGGCGCTATTTGTTCTCGAGGCGCGCAGCCGCCGCCGGCTGATGGTCAGCGTGCTCATCTTCGGGATGCTGGCCGGGCCGGCCTGTGTGCTGGCTATCGCCGGCGATCATGGTCAGGCGGACTGGATCGCCGCGCCCACGCTGTACTCCTACAATTTGTTGGCAAAAATGCTGCTCGGCGCGAATATGATGGTTCAGTTCGACCATACAGAGGCGGCGATTCTGTTGCTCTATGCGATCGCTATCGTTTGGGCGGTGACGAGCGCGGTGTTTCGCCGCGCAGCGCATAGCGCGGCGATAGTGTTTCTCGTGCTGATGGCGGCGCTGCCGATCGCCGCAGCCGCCGTGGCATCGATCGTGAAGCCATTGCTGGTCGATCGTTATCTGCTGGAATGTTTGCCCTTCGTCGTGATTCTGGCGGCAGTTGGGATTACTGAAATTCCGTCGCGTGTGACGGTGTATGCGATGCTGGCAATCCTGACCCTATGCGGCATTCGTGAAGACGCCGCTTACTATCGCTACCTGCAGAAGGAAGACTGGCGCGATGCCGTGCAATATATCGCCCAAGGTGCGCGGCCGGCTGACGCGTTGATTATATACGGCGAGGAGGGTATCCGCCCGGTCGAGTACTACCGCCGCCGCCTGGACCATCCGGAAAATTTTCCGCAAGTGGCCTATCCGGCGTGGGACCCGCTCTATCTTACCGGTGGTGGATTCGCCACCACGCGCGAGTTACAGGGCTTCAATGAATTCCTGCGCACCGCAGTGCTGGAACCTCACGATCGGGTATGGCTGATGCTCAGCCACGACGCCAGCCAGGTGACCGCGCCGCTGCTCTATGCGCTGCATCAGGTTTATCCGATCGCTGGCGGACGCACGTTCGTCGGCGTGAGAGTGTTGTTGTTCGAGCGCACCCCGGAGATCTACGAAGCTAATCCGGATCGATCGGACAGCCTCCCCGCGCCGCCTGAGACGGTCGAGCGCCAACTCGCCGCTCCGGACGGCTCACCCGGCTGATTCAGTGCCGCTCGGCGATCGAAGTGGTCATCGTTCTTTGCGTGTGATCGCCGGTCCATGCTACAGGGCCGAATGATGGCAAAGCTGGATGGCAAAATCGCCCTGATTACCGGTTCGAGTTCTGGCATAGGCCGCGCGGTCGCGCTCGCCTTCGCGCACGAGGGCGCCCATGTGGCGATTAACTTTCCCAATCAGTCGCAGGCGGTCAACGCGGCCGAGGTCGAGTCGGAGATCAAGAAGGCCGGCCGCCGGGCGCTCTCGATCGAGGCCGATGTGGCTAGCGAAGAGCAGGTCGATCGGATGGTCGATCGCGTGATGGGCAAATTCGGCCGGATCGACATTCTGGTCAACAACGCCGGTATCGCAGGCGCCGCGGCAACTATCGAAAACCTGACGGTGGCCGCCTGGGATCAACTGATGACGGTGAATCTGCGGGGGGTATTTCTATGCACTCGCAAAGTATTGCCCATCATGTACCGGCAGAACTACGGCAAAATCATCAATACCGCCTCGCAGCTTGCCTACAAAGGCGCGCCTGGGATGGCGCATTACTGCGCCTCGAAAGCCGGGATTGTCACGTTTACCCGTTCGCTCGCGCTCGAAATCGGCGCGCGGAATATCAACGCCAACTGCGTGGCGCCGGGGGTCACGCGCACGCCGATTCTGGAGGGCACGCCGCCCGCGCTGCTCGATTCGATCCTCGCCGGCATCCCGAAAGCGCGATTTGCGCACGTCGATGATATCGTGCCGGCGTACCTGTTCCTTGCCTCCGATGAAGCCGGGCATTTCGTCGGCCAATGCCTTAGCCCCAATGGCGGCGACGTGATGCTCTGAGCCTCTCCTTCCGATACCTTTATTCTTAATCTGAATGGTTTCATTTGATGACTGAGTCGAGCTTTTTCGATCTGCGTACGACGCTCAATCTCCTTGAGCGCAAAGGCGAACTGACGCACGTTACCGGTGAGGTCGATTGGGACGTTGAGTTGGGTGTGGTGACGCGCGAGGTGATGCGCCGCAACGGCCCGGCGCTGCTGTTCGAGAACATTAAGGGATACCATCACAGCGGCGCGCGATGCACCCGGCTGGCTGCCAGCATCCTCGGCAGTTTTCGGCGTATCGCGCTGGTGCTCGGCTTCGAGGAAGACACGCCCTACAACACGATGGTTGAGTATGTGCTGGAGCACAACGCGAAACTGATTCCGCCTGTCATGGTCGATTCCGGTGCGGTGCAGGAGCACGTCCTGACCGGTAATCAGATCAATCTTTACGATTTTCCGGTGCCGCGATGGCACCATCTCGACGGTGGCAGGTACATCGGCACGATGGGCTGCGTGGTGACAAAAGACCCGGATACCAAACGGGTCAATGTCGGCATCTACCGTTCGATGATCGTCGACGAATGCCGAATGGCGGCGCTGCTCGGTGGAACGCAGGGCTGGGGATTGATTTTTGCGAAGTACAAGGAGCGTGGCGAGCCGATGCCGGTGGCATTCGTCTTCGGCTGGGACCCGATCATGGAGTTTATCGCGGGCACGCCCGTTCCGCCCGAAATCTGCGAGTACGATGTGATGGGCGGCTATCGTGGCGCGCCGGCGCCGTTGATCAAATGCAAGACGGTCGATCTCGAAGTTCCGGCCTCGGCCGAAATCGTAATCGAAGGTTCGGTTTCTCCCGACCCCGCCACCTATGCGATGGAAGGACCCTTCGGTGAGTACTCGGGTTATGTCGCCGACGTGCCGGCGAAGCGCCCGGTAATCCAGGTTAGTGCGATAACTCATCGTAACGATCCAATCTTTCGCGGCACTTTGGAGGGGGCGCTGCCCGGAACTTGCGGCGAGAACAGCTATCTGACTTCGATTCAACGCGCGGCGATCGCGCGGCGGATTATGCGCAACGCAGGAATCAGCGGGGTGCTGCAGACCTACGTCCATCCAATTACCAAGGGCACCAGCATCGTCGTTCAGATCAAGAAACAGTACGAGGGTCAGCCCAAGCAGATCGCCGCCGCGCTATGGGGCGATCGCTCCTCGATGTACCAGAACAAGATCGTAATTGTGGTCGATGAAGATATTGATCCGTCGGATTACGAGGCGGTGGACTGGGCGATCAATTACCGTATCGATCCGGGTTCCGATGACCTGGTGATCTTCCGCGGTATCGTCGGATCAGCGCTCGATCCGGGATCGCCGCCCGAAAACCGTCTGGTGGCGGAACTGGGCGCTGGAATTTGGAATCGGCTGCTGATCGATGCCACCAAAACCTGGCGCTTCCCGCGCCGTGCGGAATGGAACAACCAAAAATTTCCGCCGGTCAGCACCAATCGTCCCGCAGATATCGAACGCGTGAAAAGCAAATGGAGCAGCTACAGGTTTACGAACTGGAAAACTGAATTCTAGTTCGCGGACGACCTTTGCTTGCATAGCTTGGGCACCATCAGCAGAAGAATCAGCGCAACTATCCACGCCGCCGGACCGCTGATCAGCGCAAAGCGTGGATAGCCGGCAAGCCAGACCGGCAGGTGAACCCCGGGCGTCAGCATGGCCGGCCAACTTTTCGCGGCCAGCACGAATCCCGCATGCAAGCCGATCGAAAAGTAAACCGTGCCGGTGGTCAGAAAAGCCTCGCCCAAAACCAGCCCCAGCAGGAACAGTCCGAACACCGCGGGAAGCGCCGTCGCCGGATGGCTTAGCTGAACGGTGCTGCCGGCCAGGTTATGCAGGCCGGCCGCAGGATGATAACCGGTGAGATAAAAGTGCTGCGGCGATCGCAGCAGATGGGACAGCGCGTAGATCGCCGAACTCACGATTAGCGCGCCGCGCCTGCCAAAATCCGGCATCATCCCGCCCAGCATAAAAGCGCGGAAGAAAGTTTCCTCGATCAGGGCGACTACAATCGCCGCAAGGATGTATTTGGGCCATCTAACCAGCAGCCGCGCACCGCCATGGCCGCCGTGCGCACCCAGGATGAACGCCAGGATGAACAGCGTCGAGATGGCAATGATTGCGGTGGCGAATCCTCGCAGCGCCGCCGGCAGGTTGCGGCTTGGATCTCGAAACCCGGTGGTCACCAGTTTGCGCAGTTTGAGCGATCGCGCCGCCGCCACCATCGCGATGAAAACCGTAACCATCATGGTGCGGTCGAAGATGCGTGGAAATGGAAAATGGAATCCGCCCGCCGCTAACGCGAACGCAGCGATCGGAGCAACCAGCATCGCCGCGAGCAGCGCGCCGATCACCGTCAGCATCAGTAACAGGCTGAATTTCATGCGCTTCGAGCCTTACCGATGGCTGCCGGCCGTGCAAGCTCGCCGTGTGAGCATTTGTCGCCCGCTATGCGGCGATCGTATCGTTCGCATTAGTCGATCGGTCAGAATTCAGCACCCGGTCACAATTTATCACGATAAGAGAGGACTGCTGTTGGAACTTGGATTGAGGAACAAAGTCGCGGTGATCACCGGCGCGAGTCATGGAATCGGACGCGCAGTGGCGCTGGAACTGGCCGCCGAAAGTTGCGATCTGGCGATCTGCGCGCGCGGTCTCGAGGCGCTGGAGGAGACCCGCCGCGAGGTGCTCGCCAAAGGCGTCCGCTGCGAGGCGATGCCCGTCGATGTGACCGATGCGAGTCAAATTGCGCAACTGTTCGAGCGGGTAACCGCGGTTTTCGGCCGGCTCGACATTCTGGTCAATAACGCCGGCCGCGCTCGCGGCGGACGCTTCGCCGATTTAACCGACGAGGATTTCATCTCCGATTATCAGGTTAAGGTGTTGGCGCAGGTGCGATGCGTGCGCGCGGCGCTGCCTCTGCTCGAAAAAAGTCCGGCGCCGCGAATTATCAATGTCAATGCGATCGTCGGGCGCGTGATTCAGTCCGGTCTGCTGGCCACCGCCACCCATCGCGCGGCCTGTTTCGCGCTCAACAAGGGCCTTGCGATCGAGTTGGCGCCGAAGGGCATCCTGGTCAATTCGGTCAACATCGGCTTTGTGCTGACCAATCAATGGGGTGCGTCGCGACGCCACAATCTGCCGCCGGGGAAAAGCCTGGAGGAACTCGCGGACGAGCACGCACGCGGACGCGGAACCGCGCTGGGCCGCGCCGGAAGGCCGGAAGAGGTGGCGGCGGTAATCGCGTTTCTTGCTTCCGGGCGTGCCAGCTTCGTGACCGGTTCGTCGATTGATATCGGCGGCGGGCAGGGCGCTCACATTTGAGCTTGTGAAAAAAGCCGCACGAGCGCGTCGGCGGAACGCGAAGACCAAAATTTAATTCTTGTTAAGTTCAGCCAACAAATCGTCGGCAACCTGGGCCGACAAGCCAGATTGATCTCGCCGCAGCGATATCGATAGTTTTGTTAGTCGTTCTTGCTGTCGATTCCAATGGTATATTAATCGAAAGCCGCCACGTTTACCTTTTCCGCCAGATGAATCCGGTACCCTTATCGCCAATATCCCCTTGATTATGGGCGTTCCCCCGCCTTCCTGATGAGGCAAAATCGGGTTTTGACGAATCGCGGGCTTGACGAGCTTCTCAAGCACATCTTTCACGTCAGCTTCCACGTTCGGATGTTGCGTGGTTAGCTGTGCAAGATTGCGAGAATAAGTCCGCCCGTCAACAACATCAATTCTTTGCTCTGTGGCTGGATTCTGCATCCTCCCGCTCCAGCATCCGCCCCTCTATACCAGCTTCGGCAAGAATGCGCCGCAGTTCATCGCGAGCCTCATCTTTGATCAAAAGCTCTAGATTCTCTTGAATATCCTCGAACTGCTCGAAAATGTGTTGAAGCTCATTCTGCGTCTTTTTGCTCAAAACTTGCGGATGCTCTGGGCCGATTTTGCAGACCTCGCCGAGTAGTCTGGTACCTTCTGAAGTAGTGGTGAAGGCTGCGCGCAGACATCCATCGCTGTGAAGGCCATCGACATTGAGATAATTGTGCCAAGCCGACACCGATTGCTTGGCAGAGTCGATTAGTTCGCGAGCCAGTTGTTCGGGGTCGTACGATGTTCCTGTGCGTGCTCGCGCAGCACCAATATCGGTCGCAAAGCGAATGCTCTCTCTGAAAGCCAAGGCGGATGCCTTGCCTTCGTTTCGTATGGCAGTCACTTCTTCCATAAAATAGTACCTCCCCTAAACGGGGACCGCCCCACCATAGATTTCATAGTTAAGCGTCGGCACGCAATGGGTTTTATTCAGGAACCTTCGAAGTTGTGAAAGAAAACCACACTCAGCCTATTGCAGGAAAGCATCTAACGTAGCTATACTAACTCCTTCTCTCCTGTAGGACAACAACCGAAGTAAAGCTAGCCGCGCATCGGATCGCGCTGCGGTTCGAGCGAAATCTCCACCGGACACAGATGTGCCGGCGCATCGATGACGTTCATCACGGCCTGAGCTACATCGGCCGGCTGTAGCATCGCGGTGCGATCAAGCCGTTTGTTTGGAGGAATCAAGTCCGTATCTACCAGCCCCGGGATTATGGCCGAGGTTTTGATCCCCAGGCTGCGCAACTCCTTGAAGGCGGCGTGGGTGAAGGTCACCAGTCCCGCTTTGGCCGCCGCGTAAACCGCCTCGCCATGGCCGGCCGAATGCGCGGCGGCGGAAGCCAGGTTGACGATCGCGCCGCCCGTCTCCATGCGCGACGCCGCCAAACGGGCGAGCGCAATCGGCGCGTGAAGATTAACCGCGATCACACGCGCGATATCATCGTAGGGCAGGCGCTTGAGCGGGGTGCGCGGCGGCGCCCAGCCAGCGTTATTGATCAGCACATCGATGCGTCCGAAATGCCCGTCGATCGCCCCGAACAGAGCTTGCGGTGCGTCCGCTTGCGCCAAATCGATCAGTACGATGAGCGAACGGCTCGGCTCCAATCCGCACAGGCGGCGCGTTTCTTCGAGTTGATCGTGGCTGCGCGCGGCAAGACATAACGAAAACGATCGCCGCGCCAGCTCTGTCGCTATCGCGCGTCCGATACCGCGGCCTGCGCCGGTGATCAGCGCAACGCGATTGTTTCCTGGCTGGTTCATTTAGACGGTTCCGGATTCAATCGCAGCTTGCCGGCGAATTGGCAAGCCCGGCGACACCAAGCATAATAATTCAGGTTTGCACGGACACCCGAAACCGGCAGTCCCTGCTCCGGAGGAAATTATCCACGCATGAATCCGCAGGTTTTCCGCGAGTACGATATCCGAGGGGTGGTCGAGCACGATTTCGATGACGATTTCGTGGTGAATCTCGGGCGCGCGTGGGCGAAGATGCTCACCACGGCGGGCAAAAAGAACGTCACCCTTGGGCGCGATTGCCGCCTGTCTTCGGACCGTCTCCATGACCTTTTGATCGAAGGCGTCACCTCGAGCGGAATCAACGTGGTCGATATCGGCGTGGTGCCGACGCCGTTGCTGTATTTCTCGGTCCTGCACTGGGGCATGGATGGCGGTGGGATGATCACCGGCAGCCATAATGCGGCCGAGTACAACGGATTCAAGCTAGGGGTTGGGCCGACGACGATCTTCGGCGCCGAAATTCAGCAGGTGCGGCAATTGATGGAGGCCGGCGACTACGTTCGCGGCAGCCGGAGCGGGACGGTTACCCAGCGTCCGGTGATTGCCGATTATTACGACTACATTCGGCAACAGTTCAAATTTCAGCGCAAGTTCAAAATCGCGGTGGATGGCGGCAACGGCTGCGGCGGGCCGGTGGCGGTTCCGATGATGCGCGAGCTGGGCCTCGAGGTGAAGGGCCTGTACATCGAGATGGACGGGCGCTTTCCCAACCATCACCCGGATCCGACGGTCGAGGAAAACATGCGCGATCTGATCAAGCTGGTCGGCAGTGAACGGGCCGAAGTTGGCATCGCGTACGATGGCGACGCCGACCGAATCGGCGCGGTCGATGAAAACGGTAAAATCGTCTGGGGCGATGAACTGATGATCGCCTTCTCGCGGCCAATCCTGAAGGATCGTCCCGGCGCGGCGATTATCGGCGATGTGAAATGCTCGCAGCGGCTGTACGATGACATCGCGCGGCATGGCGGGCGTCCGATCATGTGGAAGACCGGCCATTCGCTGATCAAGAGCAAACTCAAGGAGGAGCGTGCGGCGCTCGCGGGCGAGATGAGCGGGCATATGTTTTTCGCCGACCGTTACTATGGTTTCGATGACGCCATTTATTCTTCGTTCCGCCTGCTGGAGATAATAGATCGCGCGGGCCGCGGACTGGGCGAACTGCTTTCCGACCTGCCGAAGACCAGCGCCACTCCCGAGATCAGGCTCGATTGCGCCGACGATCGCAAGTTCGAAGTGGTGCGTCAGGCCGCCGATTATTTTCGCGCTCATTACAACGTGATTGATATCGACGGCGTGCGCGTGGGTTTTTCTCACGGATGGGGTTTGGTGCGAGCCTCGAATACCCAGCCGGCGCTTGTGATGCGCTTCGAAGCCGACAGCGATTCGGCGCTCGCGGAAATCCGGAACTTGTTCGAAAATAAGCTGAAGGAGCTGGGCGCACTCTGAAACGCGGAGGCGAGACCACCGCAAAAGTCCGCGCCCCCGCCGCGCTGATTATTGCCGGTGGACAGGGTACGCGGTTTTGGCCGCTGAGCCGTTCAAATCGTCCCAAACCATTATTGTCGATGGACGGGCGGCGAACGCTGCTCGGTGAGACGATTGCCCGCCTGCAGCCGCTGATTCCCCGCGATCGAATCTTCGTGATTGCCGCCGCGCAGCGGGCAGTACAATTCCGCCGCGCCCTGCGCGGCGTGATCCCGGCGCGCAACCTGATCCTCGAACCGCAGGGACGCGGTACCGCGGTGGCGATCGCTTATGGTATCGGCGTAATCGAAGCGCGGATCGGACCGGGGGTCGTGGCCGTGATGCCGTCCGATCACTATGTATCGCCAGCGGGAGAATTCCGGCGCACGCTGCGCCAGGCGATCAAAATCGCCGGCCGGCACGCGGCCATCGTGATGATCGGAATTCGGCCGACACGGGCCGAGCCCGGTTACGGCTACCAACAAATAGGATCGGCGGTCGATGACGGCGCCTACGAGGTCGAGGCCTTCGTCGAGAAGCCCGCGCCCGCGCGCGCCGCCGAAATGGTCCGCGGCGGTGGCTTCCTGTGGAACGCCGGGATGTTCATCATGCGCACGCCAATGCTGGCTGCGGAAATCGCAAAAAATTGTCCCCGGTTGGAACCGGCGATGCGCGAGTTGCCGTCGCTTCGAGGGGCAAAACTTGCGGCTGCTTATAATGATTTGAACTTTGATTCGTTCGACCGCGAGATCGTCGAGAAGAGCGGGCGCGTTATCAGCGTGCAGGCGGATTTCCGCTGGCATGACGTCGGAAGCTGGCAGGGATTGTGGGAAGCGCTCAAGGATCGGAGCGGAAATGTGCTGACCGGGCCGGTCGTGATGATCGATTCGGAGGCCGTGGTGGCGCGCGCGGGTGACCGTCCGATGGTGCTGCTGGGAATGAAAGATGTGGTCGCGATCGATGCGGGCGACGCGATTCTGATCGCGCAGCGATCGCATTCGCAGGAATTGCGCCGCGTGGTTGACGAACTCAGAGGCCGCGGCCTGCAACGCCTGCTCTAATATCTCATGGAAATCAAAGCGATCGAAATTCATAAGCCGGCCGATATCAACCTGATTATCGGGCAGAGCCATTTCATCAAAACCGTCGAGGAGCTGTACGAAACCCTGGTGCAGTCCGTGCCCGGAATCAAATTCGGGGTGGCTTTTTGCGAGGCCTCGGGCCCATGCCTGATTCGCCATACGGGAACCGATAAAGAACTCGAACGGCTTGCGATCGACTGCGCCGGTTCGATCGGGGCGGGGCACGTGTTCGTGATCGTGCTGGGCAACGCCTTTCCGATCAACGTGCTCAACCAGGTCAAGGCGGTGGCTGAAGTGTGCACGGTATTCTGCGCCACCGCCAATCCGGTACGGGTAATTGTGGCCGAAGAAGCGGGCGGGCGCGGGATTCTGGGGATAATCGATGGTAGCAGCCCCAAGGGTATCGAGGGCGACCTGGATCGCGAGGATCGGCAGGCGATGCTTCGGCGCTTCGGCTACAAGCACTAATGCCCGCCGGTCGCCGTTTGGCGATCGCGAGGTGTCCGGGTTAACCTGACCGGCATATGAGCACCGCTAACTGGCAAATGGTGGAAGCGCTGGCGACGGTGCTGTCGGCCATGGCGATTATTGCGGGCAGTGTCTTTGTCGTGATCGAACTTCGCCAGGCCAAGACCGATCGCAATTTCGCCATCTCCTCGCATCTGTTCGAGCTCTGGCAGAGCACCGATTTTCAGATCGATCAGTTGTTTCTGCTGCATGGTCTAAATGCGGTTGATTGGGATGGCTTTATCGGTCAGGGACGGGGCAATCAGGCCGAGCGCGCGATGCATCGGGTGGGCGGATTTTACGATCGCGTGGGCCACCTGGTGCTCAGCGGGCTGATAAAGCAGGACGATATTTTGCCGACGATCGGCGGCGATGCGGTTGCGGTATGGACCAGAATCGAGCCGATAGTTCGCGCCGCGCGGGCGAAAGAGAATCCATATCTGTTCAAGAATTATGAGGCGGTGCTGCCGAGCTGTATTGAATGTTACTACCCGAACCTCCGCCCGCAAGCCTCCACAACCACCGTAACCACCGTCGCCAGCATGCCGTTCGAGGCCGCCGCTGCCAGCCCCGATGACGGGGTGAAAAGGATCGAGCCGCGTGAACTGTTCGCCCTGGTGCGGGACGGTAAGGCGGTCGTGCTCGACGTCAGCGCGCAGGACAATCCCGATCTGATCGCGGGCGCGGTGCGTCCCCGTCCCAATGACTTGGACGGCTGGCTTAAGTATGCGACCGGCCACGACCGCACGGTCGCGCTTTATTGCACTTGACTGAATGAAGCTTCCAGCGCCCGGGCGGCGCTTATGCTGGAGGAGGCGGGAGTGAGCGACGTGCGTGCGCTAAACGGCGGTTTCGCCGGATGGCAGGAAGCCGGCCTGCCGGTTATCCCGGCTGGTCAGCCGGATAAGGAGAACGCATGAACCCAGGTACATCCCGGCTCGGCGGCAAGGTTGCGGTGATAACCGGTGCGGCGCGCGGGATGGGCCGCGCGATTGCGGCCCGGCTCGCGAGCGAGGGCGCCGCGGTAGCAATCTGCGATATCCAGGCCGAGCTGGCCGAACGTACGGCGGATGAGCTTCGCCAATCCGGCGCACAGGCGGCCGCCTTCAAACTTGATGTCACCAGCTTTGACGAGGCGGCGGCGGTAACCGATCGAATCGAGCGCGAATTGGGCCCGGTCGGTATCCTGATCAATAACGCGGGATGGGACAAAGCGGAATTGTTTGTCGAAAGCGGTCCGCAGACCTGGGATACGGTAATTGCGATCAATTATCGCGGCGTGCTCAACTGCTGCCGCGCGATCGCCCCGCTGATGCAGGCGCGGGCGAGCGGCAAGATTATCTCGATCTCCTCCGATGCGGCGCGCGTCGGCTCCAGCACCGAAGCGGTGTACGCGGGATGCAAAGCAGCCATAATCGGATTTTCCAAGACCCTCGCGCGCGAACTGGCACGCTATCGAATCAACGTCAACGTGGTCTGCGCCGGCCCGACCGATACGGCCCTGCTGCGCGAGGCGTTCGCCGGACGCGAGAAGATGATCGAGTCACTTACCCGGGCGATCCCGTTTCGGCGGCTCGGAACGCCGGAGGATATAGTAGGTGCGGTGGCTTTTTTCGCCTCGGCCGACGCCGATTTCGTCACCGGACAGGTGCTGAGCGTAAGCGGCGGCCTGACCATGGCCGGCTAGCGAGTCAGGTTTGTGAGGTTCCTGCGGAGCGCGATTGCAAGGCGCTCGGCTTGGTGGGTTCGCGCGTGACCATCCACACTACCGCGGTGGCGCCCAGCAACAGCGCGCCGGTTACGTAAAATCCGATCCGGATACCGCTGAACTCAATCAAAAAACCCATGCCGGCTGGCACCCCGAGTCCGGCCACCAGATTGGCGGTGGAACGCAGACCGGCGCTCGCCCCTTGGTATTCGAATCCCACCGATGACGACAGGATTGCCAGCAGAATCGGTTGATTGACGCCCATCCCAAGTCCGTAAATCGCGACCGCCAGCGCGAGCATCCAGAGGTTCGGCATCAACGGCGTGATCGATATGAACAGCACCGCCACCGCTCCGCTGAGCAGCAAGGCCCGGCGCTGGGTGCCGCAGCTTGCGACCGCCGACTCGGCGAAGAGCGAGCCGAACGTCCCGCTCAGCGCGGCGAAAGCCAGTAGTATCCCAATGGTAGATTCCGACAGCCCCGCGTCCTGCCGCAGGTAGATGCTGTAAAAGGAACTCCGGATGTACGAAGCCGAGATGCGCAGGAAGGTGGCGAGCACCACCAGCGTGATCGCGGGAATCGCGATCAGCCTCAGGGTTGCGGCGTAGCTTTTCAGATCAGGGAGCAGGCTTTCGCGCCAGTTCAATTTTCCGACCGGGCCGGAGAGCTTCGGGACCGCGAGCACCGCGATGGTCAGGCCGGCACCCCATAATGCCAGCACGCCGAAGCCGCCCCAGTGACCAAACCACGTCCACGCAAATCCATCGATCAGCGGGCCGAAAAACATGCCAAGGCTGGAAGCCGAGCTGAAGCGTCCATAGTAGCGCGGATCGCCGGGATAGGCGCGCCCAATCAGGGTTTGCGCCCCCACCCACGCCAACTGATAAACGAACCCGGCGAAAAGTTGCAGGACGAACAGTGCGGCCAGCCACGGAAACAATGGGTATAGCAGCGGCAGGATGGTACCGGCGATCGCGAGCAGCAGGGTTACGAAGCGAACATCGGTGCGATCCATCAGGGTACCGACATGGATCGACAAAAACAGCGGCAGCAGTGCCGGAATACCGAGGATCAGTCCGGTGGTGGCGGCAGGAGCGTGCAACTCAAGCGTCCACAGCGGGACCGCGAGCCCGATCAAGACCGGAAAGCCAAGGGAAAAAAAGCCACAGGCATAGATCGCCAGCGCGGCCGGCGAATAAAGATCAGTTCGCGAGTCCATTCGACGAGAAGAATAACCAGACGATGAGCCGATCTAGCTAGCGGCTTCGCTGCCGCCGTTCAAGCGCCGGGTTTCGCCGAGCTGGACCGGAAGCACTGGATGTGAGTATCGGTCAACCGGGGAGGAGCAATCCGGGCGCCGGAAAGCGGCGGCACATTTGATTGGCATCGCGCAAAATTCGCTCAAGCACCGCCTCATCGCTCGCGTGCGAGACCGCTTCATCGATCCATGCGCCGATCTGTTGCATCTCGGCTTCGCCCATCCCGCGCGAAGTGATCGCCGGGGTGCCGAGGCGAATTCCGCTGGGCGAGAAGGGTTTGCGCGTATCGTAAGGCACGGTGTTGTAGTTGCACACGATGCCCGCGCGATCGAGCGCGTGCGCGGCGGTTTTTCCGATGACCCCCTTGCTGGTCAGATCAACCAGAATCAGATGATTGTCGGTGCCGCCGGAAACCAGATTGAAGCCGCGGCGCTCAAGTTCGCCAGCCAGTGCTTTGGCATTGCGCACCACCTGCTGGGCATATTCCTTGAAGGCGGGACTCGCGGCTTCCTTTAGCGCCACACCGATCGCGGCGGTGGTATGATTATGCGGACCGCCCTGCAGACCGGGGAAAACCGCTTTATCGATTTTTTCGCCCAGTTCGCGGCGGCATAAGATCATCGCGCCGCGCGGACCGCGCAGTGTCTTGTGAGTGGTGGTGGTGACAATATCGGCATGCGGGATGGGGCTCGGATGGGCGCCGCCGACGATCAGGCCCGCGATATGCGAGATATCGGCCAGCAGCAAGGCGCCAACCTCTTTGGCAATCTCACCGAAAATCTTAAAATCGAGTTGGCGCGGATACGCCGTCGCGCCGGTCACGATCATGCGGGGACGTTCGCGCCGCGCCATATCGCGCACGGCGTCATAGTCAATTCGCTGGGTCTCGCGATCGACCACGTAGTGTACCGGTTTCCAGAAAATTCCGGTGGCGCTGACGTTCCATCCGTGCGTCAGATGCCCGCCATGCGGCAGCGACAGACCCATCAGCTTGTCGCCCTGCTTGAGCATCGCGAAATAGACCGCCAGATTGGCCGGCGAGCCGGAGTAGGGCTGCACATTGGCGTGCTCGGCCCCGAACAGCGCCTTGGCGCGATCGATCACCATCGATTCGATTAGATCGATATAACGCTGACCCTCGTAGTAGCGCTTGCCGGGATAACCCTCGGAATATTTATTGGCGAGCACGGAGCCGGTGGCTTCCAGCACCGCCTTCGAGACGTAATTTTCCGACGGAATCAGGCGAACCGATTCAACCTGGTAGCGCTCCTCTTCCTTGATCAGATGATAAATTTCGGGGTCTACTCGCTTGAGCTCTTCCACGCACGGGCCTCCGGATTTGCACCGCCAGCCTACCGCCGCGTCAATCGGGAGGCAATTTACGGTTCAAACGATCGACGAAATGTCCCTAATTGCCGCCACCTTCGCGCTTGTGCGCATGGCGCTGCGCGAGCTCCAGCCCAAGCCGATCAAGCTCTTCGTCGCTCATGTGCTCCAGACTCATGAATTCGTTGCGGGCGCGAGTGTTCGAGCGCAGCAGCTCGTCGAGTTTAAGATGAATTTCGCGGGTATCGCGATTTTGCGTGTATTGGATCAGGAAAACCATCAGAAATGTGATTACGTCCGTCCCGGTGTTGACCACCAGTTGCCAGGTGTCTGAGTATCGGAAGTAGGGACCGGTGGCAGCCCACACCACCATCAGTATGGAGGCGATGATAAAACCGGAAGCGGATCCGGTCCATTCCGCGCCGCGTTGGGCGAATCTGCGAAAAAGTTCTTTGGTTTGCTGGGTCTCGGTGATGCCAGCCGCAGTTTCTCGATCCGGATTAAGTCTCATACGCGGGTTTTAGCACAGCATCTGCGCCGTGCGGGTAGTCACGAGCGATCGCGAATCGCTATTTTTTGCGCCGGAGCTTTTTCCATTGCGGCGCGCTATTGAGGGTTGGATAGCCGGAGCCCATCTGAATCAGGATGCCGTGCGCGCTGCGCGGTGAAATGAAGGCCTGGTAAGAATCGGCTGAGAATTCCTGTTCCTCGACCACCCGCACTCCCTGTTGCTTGAGTTCCGCGATGCGGGCGCGGACCGCGGGCACGTCAAAGGTCAGATGGTGCAATCCTTCGCCACGTTGGTCGAGGAATTTATGGAGAAACGAATTTTTGCCGAATGGCTCCAGCAGCTCGAGCGAAAGGCCATCGAGATCAAGCGCCAGAAGACGCCAGCCGGCGGGTTCGTTCTCCACTTCAAAATCGGGAGTTGCGCCGAGCACATCTTCGAAAAACCTCCGCGCCCGCGCGATACTGCGCACCGCGATGCCGATATGGTCCAGCTTGCCGAGCGGCTGCGGTTTTTTCTTCAAGTTCGCCACTCCAGCGATCGCGGCGCCCAGGCGCGCGCGCCATCTTGCACATCCGACGGTAGCAAACTCAAAAAAGCGTATAGATAAAGGGGCTTACGGCTGAATACTGCGCCACCGCCACCAGCACGCCGATCAACAGGAGCGCCGCAATCAAGGGCACCAGCCAGAATTTCTTGCGCTCCCTCGCAAACGCCCAGATATCCTTCGCCAAATCCAACATGCTTAGCCGCCTGCTAAAGACTTGAAGATTGTGGCCGAAAGCGCACGGTGAATGCAAATTGATGGTTCACGGTTGCTAATTGAAGACGCACTTGAGATTAGCTGACGTTTAGCCTATGTTTCGATACTGATGTTCATTCGCCGGCTCTTTTCGGAGACTTGGGCCAAGCGCCCCGCGAGAGGGATTGAGATAGCGCAATGGAAGTAACTGCTCACGACATCCTCTTGATTGGAGGCGGCGGGGCTGGGTTGCGCGCCGCGATCGCAATTGCCGAGGCCAACCCCCGGCTCGATATCGCCATGGTTTCCAAGGTTTATCCGATGCGCAGTCATACCGTGTCGGCCGAAGGCGGCGCGGCTGCGGTAATCGCGCCGAATGACTCGCTCGATGAGCACGCCTACGACACCATCTCGGGCAGCGACTGGCTGGCCGATCAGGATGCGGTCGAGATTTTCGTCAATACGGTTACGCAGGAAATGTTGCGGCTGGAGCATTGGGGATGCCCCTGGAGCCGTCAGCCGGACGGCCAAATCGCGGTGCGTCCGTTCGGTGGCATGAAGAAGGAACGCACGTGGTTTGCCGCCGACAAGACCGGCTTCCATATGCTGCATTCGCTGTTCCAGACCTCGCTCAAGTACGGCGAGATCAAGCGCTATGACGAGACCTTCGCCACCAAACTGCTGGTCGACGACGGTGCGGTGCAGGGCGTGGTGGCGATCGAGCTGTCCAGCGGTAAAATTCGCGCTATCACCGCCAAAGCGGTAATCCTTTGCACCGGCGGCTGTGGACGCGTTTTCCCCTTCACCACCAATGCGAATATTTGCACCGGCGACGGCATGGCGCTGGCGTATTGGGCCGGCGCGCCGCTCAAGGACATGGAGATGATGCAATATCATCCCACCGGTCTGCCGCAGACCGGAATCCTGATCACCGAAGGATCGCGCGGCGAAGGTGGTTGGCTGGTCAATAAGGATGGCTACCGCTATTTGCAGGATTATGACCTCGGCAAACCGACCCCGACCCCGGTCCTGCGCAGCATGGAACTCGGTCCGCGCGATCGGCTGTCGCAGGCCTTCGTCCAGGAGATGGAAAAGGGCCGCACGCTCAAAGGCCCCTACGGCGACTACGTCCACCTCGATTTGCGCCATCTCGGGGAGAAGAAGATCGACGAAAAACTCCCGATGGTGCGCGAGTTGTGCCTCAATTATTCGAATATAGATCCGGTCCATCAGATGATTCCGGTGCGGCCGGTGGTGCATTACATGATGGGCGGAGTTTCGACCAATGTGAACGGCGAAACCCCGCTCAAGGGTTTGTATGCGGCGGGCGAGACCGCCTGCGTCAGCATGAACGGCGCGAACCGGCTGGGATCCAATTCGCTCGGCGAGTTGCTGGTGTTCGGGGCGCGGGCGGGGGCTCACGCCGCGCAATACGTAACCGGTGCGCCGGAGCCATCGGCACGCTTGCTCGCACAAGCCGCCGACGAGGAAAAGCGTATTAATCGCGAATATCTAAATCGCACGAGCGGTGGCGAGCGCGTCGCGGTTATCCGCGAAGAGATGCAGCATGCGATGGAATCGGCGGCCGGCATTTATCGCACGCGCAAGACGCTCGAAGAAGGGGCGGTTAAGCTGGCGGAACTTAAGCAACGCTTCATGGCGGTCGCCCTCGACGATCACAGCCGCACGTTCAACACGCAGTTGACTTCGGTTTTGGAACTGGCGGGGATGCTGGAAATAGCGGAGACGATCGTACATTCCGCGATCGCGCGCGAGGAATCGCGCGGCGCCCATCAGCGCATCGATTTTCCAAAACGCGATGACCAGAAATTTCTTGCCCATTCCCTCGCCTATGGAAATGCTCAGGGCGTGCCGCGAATCGAGTTCGCGCCCGTGACGATCACGCGCTGGCCGCCGGGTGAAAGAGTGTACGGAAGGTAGAATTCATGGCCGATAAAATCACGCTGGAGGTTGCTCGCTATTCGCCCGAACACGACGGCGAGCGCCGCTTCGACCGCTATGAAGTGCCGTTACATGAAAACTGGATGGTGCTCGACGCGCTCAATTACATCAAAGATCATATAGATGGTTCCGTCACCTTCCGCTGGTCATGCCGGATGGGGATTTGCGGCAGCTGCGGGATGCTGGTCAACGGTTACGAACGGCTGACCTGTGAGGCCTTGCTGGCCGATTATCTGCCGGGTCCGATCCGGGTCGAGCCGCTCAAGAACTTTCCAGTGGTACGCGATCTGGTGGTTGATATCTCCGACTTCATGGGGAAACTTGAACGCGTTAAACCCTGGATCATTCGACAGCCCGGCGCCGTCGAACCGCAACGCGAGTTTCTGCAAACGCCGGAACAGCTCGAGACCTATAAGCAGTACAGCTTTTGTATCAACTGCATGCTCTGTTACTCAGCCTGCCCGGTCTATGGACTCGATCCCCATTTCATCGGTCCGGCCGCCTCGGCCTTGGCGCTGCGTTACAGCACCGACTCACGCGATCAGGGGTCGGAAGAACGCCTGGACGTGATGGCGCAGAACGAGGGTGTATGGGACTGCACCGTGATCGGTGAATGCTCGGTGGTATGCCCGAAGCATGTAGATCCGTCGCTGGCGATTCAGGAATATAAGATTTCGGCCACCAAGGCTTGGTTTCGCAATCTGCTGATGCCATGGGGAGGTAAGTGATCGCGATGGCGAATGCGATTCCGCAGTCAAAAACCTACCGCCCATCGATGCCGATGACCTGGTGGCTCGAACGCTGGAACTACACTTGGTTTATCCTGCGCGAATTGTCCAGCGCTTTCGTCGCTTATTGGGTGGTTATCACCCTACTGCAAATAGCCGCGATCAGCGCGGGTCCGGTGGCGTACACGAATTTCCGGGTTTGGATGAGCGCGCCATACATGGTCGCGATCAATATCATTACCTTCATCTTCGTGATTTTTCACACACTTAGCTGGTTCAGGCTGGTGCCACAGGCGATGCTTCCACGGATCGGCGGGAAGCGGACCTCCACCACCATGACCTCGGCGCCGATGTACGCCGTGTGGGTGGTGGTATCGGTGATTGTCGGCCTGTTCATCATGGGTATTCTGCCATAATGGCCTCGTCTCAGGCGCAGCGCCGGGAAGCGGTTCAAGGGATAGCGATGGTCAGACGTTCAAGCGAATCATTGCCGTGGGCGCTGTTCGGGGCCGGCGGCTTTGTGGTGGCGTTTCTATTTCCGGTACATATTTTTCTCTTTGCTATCGCGATACCGCTCGGATGGGTGAACGATCCAGGCCACCACTGGATGTTGGAACTGCTGCACAATCCAATTACCCGGATTTACTTGTTCGTATTCTGCGCGCTGGCCTTTCTGCATGCGGCACATCGGCTGCGATTTACGCTGGTCGACATGCTGCGCGTGAAGCATCTCGAGTCCGGACTTGGAGTATTGGCGTACGGAGCGGCGATCGCCGGGATAATAATCACGATCGTAGTGCTGGTCTCCGTGCCATAAATCCGGTGTTCACTGGCGATTATTTGGCGTCCTTTGATCGCCATCTTACCTGAGCTATCCTGCCAAAATTTTACTGCAGTTGGGACAAGTGAGATAAGTTGTCCCGTGGGTTGTCCCATCTCCGGGACAACTGAGACAACGAATCCATAGCACAATTTCTAAAACCTAAGGGTTTGCCACTCATTTTTATATGGCATAGCTCCTGCTTAGCCTATCTCCACCAAGCAGAGCAAGCG
>DAHVFB010000005.1 GCA_027317185.1 Deltaproteobacteria bacterium | reverse complement strand
CGATGGCCGCGCTGGTCAACCGCGTCCATGCGACGTTCCTGACCGATCTCGACGCTGACACGCGGGCAAAGATAGGTGAGGCGCCTTTTTGCCCAATCGGCCGCTGAATTCGATTGGCGGCGGAATTGAAATGACGATCGCCGGGCACGACTGAACGGTCGGCTGAAATAGCCGTCCGCAGGGGCTATTTCTTGCCGGCAAAGCCGCCGCCGATCCGGTTGACGTCGGTCGGATTAATCAGGTCCGGAACACGCCAGCCGTCAAGGTCGTACTCGGCCATGAAGCGATCGACCGAGGCTTTGAGTTCGCCGGCGAGTCCATTGGCGATCGCCATCGGCAGATTTTCGAGCCGGATATTTTCATAGTTGCCGGCGTAATTACGTTCGTACAGTTCGTGGCGTCCGCCAAATTCCGTGCCGACCGAATCCCAGAGAACCTTGAGCAGCTTGACCCGATCGAGCGCGTCATAGCCATTCGATCCGCGAATATATTTATCTATGTAGGGACGGAGTTCCGGCGTCTTGAAATCCACCGAATGGGAATTCAGATAGATTAGTCCACTCGAGATAGTCTGTTCGGCAATCTCCTTGATTCGCGGATAGGCGGTCGTCGCCAGGAACCGATAGGCCATTCCATACTCGGTATTGGGCTGGACGGCGCCATTGACCCAGGCTTCGGGCGATTTGACCATCGCATCGCTCAAACCCCAGAAGATACTCCGCCATGCGATTACCTCGCCGATCTGAACTTGCGCGGAGCGCAGATCCTGGGCGCCGATCGCGTCGATCGCCTTGAGCAGTACGCCCGCCAGGAAATCGAGCTTGACCGCCAGCCGGGTACATCCGTGCAGCGTGAAGCGCGGGGTGAAACCCGAGGCGGGGAAAAAGCTGTTGGCCTTTTCCAGGTCGCGGTAGACGAACAGGTTTTCCCAGGGAATCAGTACCTTGTCGAGCACCAGGATGGCGTCATTTTCGTCGAAGCGCGAGGACAGTGGATAGTCGAACGGACTGCCCATGGTCGCCGCCATCAATTCGTACGACGGGCGGCAGATTAGCTTCACGCCCGCGCTGTCCATCGGGATGATCGCGAACAGCGCGGCCTCGGGCTTGCCGAGCGGCGTCGGTCCGTAGAAGCCGATGAAGTTGCAGTTGGTCAGCGCCGAGCCGGTGGCGACGACTTTTGCGCCGCTGACGATCACGCCCGCACTGGTCTCTTTTTCGGCGTGGACGAAAACGTCGAGCACCTCGTCGGGCGATTTGCTCTTGTCGACCGGCGGATTGATGATCGCGTGATTGAGGAAGAGGCAGCGCTCCTGCACGCGGCGATACCAGCGGAGCGCGTTTTCCTGATAGGGCGCGTAAAATTCCGCGTTCGCGCCAAGCGTACCAGTGAGACTCGCCTTGTAATCGGGCGATCGGCCCATCCAGCCGTACGAGATTTTCGCCCACTCGGCGATCGCGTCGCGGTCCGCTACCAGCTCTTCGCCGCTGTGCGGAATTTTGAAATAGCGATGGGTAAAGCCGCCATTGCCGGTATCGGTCGGAGCAGTCAGCCGCGCGCTCGATTTTGGATCGTGCAGCGCGTCGTACATCCGCGCGAGCATCCGCGCCGAATTGCGGAACGCCGGATGCGCGGTCACATCCTTGACGCGCTCGCCGTAGATCCATACTTCGCGCGAGTCACGCAGGCTTTCGAGGAACTCGCGGCCGGTGAACGGCCGCACCGCGTTCGCGCCTTGGCCGGTTTTGACGCCGGCGGCGGCCGACTTATCATCCTTCATGCGAGCGCTCCATGACGCACTGCCGATATGCCGTCGCGTTCGTCCGCTGCGCGATTATTCCGGGAGCGAGCGGGCACCGCGAGCCGCCGCAATAGTCAGTGCGAATCGCCATCGGGGCCGAAGCCGCCATCCTCGGGCCGATGGCCATAAATGTCCTCGACATAGTATTCCGACTGATGAGTCGCCGGCCGGCCGCCATATCCGTACTCGATCATCCATCCCGAGGGATTGCGCAAGTAGAATGAATACATGTGGTCGTTGGAATGTTTGCCGGGTGTAATCGTTACCGGAATCTTCTGCTTGCGCACCAGATCGTAAGCTAAGCCGACGTCGTCGAGATTATCCACTTCAACCATCAGGTGGTTGATGCGCCGCTCCTGCGGGCCGATGCCGAACGCCACCGAATGATCGCGGTCGTTACAATGCATAAAGACCGGCGCGACGATGCGCTTGCCCATGCGAATTTTATATTCCACACCCCCGCGCATCCCGAGCAAACTATAGAAGCGATAGGCGGCGGCGGTATCCTCCTCGCGAACTATGCAATGGCCGATTCCGCCCGTGCCGGTCTTGAAGCGGCCGTGCATGCGGCGTCCCGGATGAAACGGCTTGCTGTACTGGATTTCGGGACCGTGGAAGATTTCGATCGGATTCCCCGACGGATCGCTGAGCGTCAGAAGTTCGAGCACGCGTCGCTCGGCGGCCTCGTCCTCCGTACCGACGCGGTACTTCAAGCCCGCCTCGGACAATTGGATCTGCATCGCGCGAAATTCCTCTGCCCCCGCGACCCGGAAGCCCAGGTATTCCAGGTCGTCGGCGCCGTTGGCGTGCAGCACCAGGCGATGGTGCCAATAGTCCATGCGCAGATAGCAGCGGTCGCCCTCGCCTTCGTCGGCGACTTCCATGCCGAGCGTCTGGCCGGCAAACGCCTTCCAGGCGTCGATATCTTTAACGCCAATCCCCATGTAGCTCAGTTCGGTTACCTGGATCATTTCGTTCTGCCTCCGCGGCTTTTCCGCCGGCTATTTGGCACGCATGCGCACAGGTTCGCCATAGCGAATCGTTTGTCACCCCATATAATTCATATAGCCGGAAAAATGACCAGCGCGGCATCGGAGCGAAAAGAAAGGGCGGTGCGCGAGGCGGCGGCTAAGTCGGAGAGCCGGCGGCGCCCAGCGTTGGCAGATGCGCGCGGCTTGGACTAGCATCACCGGGCGGCGAGCACGGGCGAACGATCGCGGCTGCGCATGCAATCTCGCTTGACGCGGCGCGCCCGATTCCTTCACTTAAGCACTTGAACGAATCTCCACGAGAGGCGGGTAACGACGATGAAAACCTTCGTGATGAAGGGCCTGGGACAGGTCGGTTTTGGCGACAAACCGATGCCGACGGCGGGGCCCAATGACGCGATTATCAAGACGACCAAGGCGCTCATCTGCACCTCGGATTCGCACACCGTGCATGGCGCGATCGGGCCGCGTGAAAATCTGACGCTCGGCCACGAGGCGGTCGGCATCGTCCACCAGGTGGGCGCGCAGGTGAAACTCTTCAAGCCGGGCGATCGGGTGGTGGTCGGCGCGATCACGCCCGATTGGGGCGATCTGGCGTCACAGGCGGGCCATTCGTCGCAATCCGGCGGACCGCTCGGCGGGTGGAAATTTGCCAACACCAAGGACGGCGTCTTCGCCGAGTTTTTTCACGTCAACGACGCGGACGCCAACCTGGCGCTGATTCCGCCCGGCGTCAGCGACGAAAGCGCGGTCTACTGCTGCGACATGCTGTCGACCGGCTTCATGGCCGCCGAAAATGGCGACGTGCCGATCGGCGGCGCGGTCGCGGTATTTGCGCTCGGACCGGTCGGGCTGATGTCGATCGCTGGAGCAAAATTTCGCGGTGCCGGGCTGATTATCGGCGTAGACTCGGCGCCCCGGCGGCAGGAACTGGCACGCTACTATGGCGCGGACGCGATCGTCGACCATACCGCCGGCGACCCGGTCAAAAAGATCATGGAGCTCACCGGCGGCGCCGGCGTCGACTGCGCTATCGAGGCGTTGGGCGGCAACGAACCGTTCCAGAATGCCATCCGTGTGACCAAGGCCGGCGGCACGATCTCGAACGCCGGCTATCACGGCGCCGGAGAATTCGTCTCGATACCGCGCGTCGATTGGGGCGTCGGAATGGCGGAGAAGACGATTCGTACAGGGCTATGCCCGGGCGGGCGCTTGCGGATGGAGCGCTTGATCCGAATGCTGCAAGCCGGCCGGATCGACCCGACCAAGATGACCACCCATACGTTTCGCTTCGCGGAACTCGACAAGGCGTTCGAGACGATGGACAAGAAGCTCGACGGCGTGATCAAGCCGTTGATCGTCTTTTAGGGCAGGCGCGCGGCGCGAGCCGATCGCGACGGCCATGCGATGCGCGCTATCGAGGTGGTTCCTCGATAGCGCGCAAGGCTGGAAATTGATCCGGGCGGCGGTCAGGCCGGTTTCCTGGGCGCGGGCGGAATACCGGCCTCGACGGTCATCGGCAAAGCGAATTTGATCTGTTGCGGCGCCTCGCAAACGGTGTCGCTGCAGGCTTGAAAGCGCAGCGTGCCGCCGATCTGGTAAAGTCCCGGCGTGATCGTGGTGGCGATCGCCTCGAGGAACGGCACCGGCATCGGCGGACTCCATCGCACACGCAGCTTGCCGATCGCGCGGACTGAGCCCTCATAGACCGAGAGGGTCTCGCCGAGCGCCTTCAGCAGCTTCCGCTCGGGCGCCGGAAATTCCATCGATTGCTCATCGATGAGGTCGCTGTCGAAGGTCAGATCGGTGACCTGATAGTTATCGGGCAGCGGGCTTCCGTAGATATGCCATCCGGGCTTCAGCCCGATCTTGAGGGCGACCGCAAGCTCCTGGCCGGGAAAGCATCGATCGGCCGACAGCGTGACCGAGGCTTCGAGCATATCGGCCTCGATGCGCAGCGTGTTGCCGCCCTTGAAATCCTTTACATGGCGCAGGAGCACCTGCGAGGCCGACGGACGATATTCATAGCTGCGCAGGAAGGTTTTCTCCCGCACGACGCCGTCGGGCGTGAGCAGGTAATCGCCCGGCCACGGCATCCCGTACATCATCTTGTGATCTTCGGGGACGTTGGTGTTCAGAATCCCGAAGGCCCGAATGACCTTGCTGCCGACGTCCGACAGCATCGGGAATTCTATGTTGTAGGCGGCACTAAAACGGTTCAGGACTTCGCGCGAATCGAAGGTGATCGACGCAGCGTTGATGCCGTTGGCCTTGAGCATTCCCAGGTTGTGTTGCAGCTCGACGAGCTGGTTGCGGCAATAGGGTCACCAATCGGCGCTGCGGCTGAAAACCAGCAGCAATCCGTTCGGCCCCATCAGATCATGCAGCGCCCGGCTCGTGCCGTTCTGATCGCTCAGCGTGAAATCGGGAACCTTCTCGCCGACCTCGGGGCCGGTGCGATAGCCGTCATTTTGCGCTTCGACGAAATCGAGCCAATCGGGCGTCGTGATCGGCGCGCCGCCACCGCCCATCCGAGCAATCATGCCGTGTAGAATCTGAGCCTTGGTCGCTAGGTCCATGGCGTGCTCTCCTTATCGGTGCGCGATTAAGTGCGCGCGCGGCGCCGCGGTTGATCGACGCCCACTTGTGTCTGATGGCCAACCGTAATAATTTTGGAACGATCAGTCAAGTAATCGCGCGAGGCGATAAAAAGATTGATGTCTGGCGGGGCAATGATGAATCATGGGGGAACGGAGGAATTTTCGGCGGCGGCAACCGCGCAGCTCATAATGGCTCAAGCGTATGTCTGGCGTTAAACAATTCAAGACCAGCGACGTGCTCGACCGCGCGATGGCGGTGTTCTGGCGGCACGGCTATCAGGCCACCTCGATTCAAGATCTGATCGAAGCGACCGGAATCAATCGCGGCAGTCTGTACGCGACCTTCGGCGACAAGCAGCGGCTGTTCCTGGCGGTGCTCGATCACTATATGGAGCAGGTCGGCAAGCCGATGCTGGCGGAATTGGCTGAGCCGAATCCGCGGCGCGCGATCGAGCGGCTGTTCGCCGCGATAATTCGCCGCAACTGCGATCCGGCGCGGCCGCGCGGATGTCTGGCGACCAACACGGCGCTCGAATGCCCGGACGCGGGAGACGAGATCAACCGCAAAATCGCGGCAAATCTCGGACAGATCGAATCGGCGATTTACCGTGTGCTGCGCCGCGCCCAGGCCGACGGGTCGCTCGATCCGAACCAGGACGCGCGATCGCTGGCGCGGTATTTTCTCGGCGTCGCGCAGGGCCTGAATGTAGTCAACAAAGCCTTCGCCGATCCGGCGATCCTGCAGGACATCGTCGAGACCTCGATGAGCGTCTGGAAGGCTCCCCAAGCCGACAGCGTCAAGCGAACGGCGCGGATCCGACCGACGGCCTGAAGCGTCGTGGACGCTGTCGCAGGTCGATTTCGCGCGCCATCCTCAGCCGCTCATCAGGGAAAATCCACCAGGTCATTTTCAAGCGGTATAGTCGCCAGGTAGCGGCGCGCCGGACCGGTCGGACGAATTACCGGCGGATCGACCGTCGCGTCGACGATTTGCGACGGCTTCACCTCGACTTCATCGTAAACATAGGTGAGACCTTGAGCCGCGAGAAATGAGGGCGCATCGGCGATCTGAAAGTGCAGATGAGGCTCGGTCGAATTGCCGGAATTGCCCAGCCGCGCGAGAACCTGGCCACGCTTCACCACGTCGCCCAGCTTCACCTTGAGCGAGCCTGGTATCAGGTGGCCATACAGCGCGTAGCGATGAAAGCCGATATCCAGCGCGACGTAGTTGCCGCCCGCCGTCTCCATCGTCATCTCGACCGCGCGCGCAACCGGATCGGGCGTGTTTTCCGGCAGGCCGTCCTTTAGTCCGACGACCTTACCGTCGGCGACTGCCAGCAGGTCGGCGCCATAGCAGAGATAACTCGTATTTTTCTTTGGGTCGCCGATATAGGTTTGGCCCTGCGGTGAAATCTTCACATAATCGATTGCAAAGCGCTGGGCAAAATAGACCACGCCATTGACCACCATCCGCGCACGCCGATGATACGAAGTATTCGACGGACCGCCGCCAGCGAGCCAGTCGCCACCGCGCAACGGCGGGCCAATCGAGATTGGCGGCGCCTCGTCGACGGCAATCGGCGCGGCGCGAATATCATATTGCTCGTCGACCTGCCGCTTCACCCGGCATTCGACGTCGTTAGTCAAACGGCGCGGAACCGCGCTCGGGTCGGCAAACGGGATCCACACGTAGACGACGCTGGTCCGGCCCGATTCGATTTTCGTGGGCGCGCTTGCCTCGTCCGTCGCACCGATGCGATGAATCATGCTCGCGAGTTTTGCGCCGGAGAAAGTAAACACGGTCCGCGGATTGTCGGCATCGGCGACTCGCAGGCCGGTCACGTCGATCGGATTCGAGTCATAGCTGGTCAGAATCAATTCGTAGACCAGGTAGGCGTTGCCGAACGCGACCATTGGATTGGGATTCTGCACGACTCCAACGGCGAGTAGCGCCGGACGGGCGTCCGCCGCAGCGGCGTTTTGCAATGGGCCGCAGAGTCCGGCGAACAGGATGAAAGGCGCAAGCAGGGCGGAAACCGTCGTGCGAAAATTCGCGCGCCGATGTTCCCGAGACCGTGGATGAAAAGCCGCGGCGATCGGCCGGCGCGCGGATATCATCGTTCGTGTTTCGCAGTCGGTTATGTCGATTACCAAGTCCGCCTCATTCCAGTAATTCGCATTCATTCCGCAATTCGCCTGCACTACCGAGAACGCCTCGTATAGTCATTGAGATTTGCTATTTCAGGTGCCCGAGAAATTCGATCATTAGCCGGCTCACCTCGTCCGGGCGCTCCTGCTGCGTCCAATGACCGACGCCCGGCAGCACGACTTTCTTGCTCAGCCTGGGCAAGTTGGTATCCATCGCGTCGAATTCAGCCTTCCAGAACTCCATCACCACGTCGCGCTCACCGGCAACGAACAGCGTCGGTTGCAGAATGCGCGCACCGTCGAGAAATGGGGTCAGCGACCAGTTGCGGTCGACGTTGCGATAGTAATTGAGTGGACCGGCGAAGCCGCTGCGTTTGAACTCCGCGGTAAAGAAATCGAGGTCTTCATCGCGAAGCCAGGCCGGCTGCGGAGCCGGCGGCGTCACCGGCGGCGGCGCCTTGGGATCGGTCACGTAATTCCAGCGCATCGCGGGCGCCGGCTCGCCCGACGCGTAATAGAGGATATTGAGCAGCATTCCCCTGACGTCGGCCTCGAAAATTCGTTCCGAGCCGGGCGCACGGAAGATCTGCTGATAAAAAATCTTGCCCGGATACTGCTGCCGTTCCCACTCGCTTGGACTGATTGGGCCGCGCGGCAGAAAGGGCACGCTCAGCAGGACCACCGCGCGAAACAGATCGGGCCGCAGCATCGCAGCGTATTGCGTGACCCATGCGCCCCAATCGTGACCCGCGATCACGACCGGATGCTCGCCCAGGGCGTTGAGCAGGCCCACCAGGTCGCCGGTTAACTGAAAAATGTCGTAATCCTCGGCCGCGGTGGGCCGATCCGACTGGCCGTAGCCGCGCAGGTCCGGCGCGATCACCCGAAAGCCGGCCGCGGCGAGCGCGCGAATCTGATGCCGCCACGAATACCACGACTCCGGAAAGCCGTGGCAGAGCAGCACCGTCGGACCCTGGCCCGCCTCGACGTAGTGCATCCGAATGCCGTTGGTCTGGACAAATCGATGGGCGAATTCGCTCATTGTACTATATCCTCGTACTATTTCTTCCTATTTCTTCGCACTATTCTCTCATTCCGCATCCACGCGATCCGCAACTGACTGTCATCGCGCGTCTCAGTTGTTCGCGCGCATCCAGCCGGCGACCCGTTCGCCGATTGCGATGCAGGTCAAGTTGGTATTGGCGCGAACGATATTCGGCATCACCGACGCGTCAACCACGCGCAAATCCTTGACGCCGCGCACGCGGCATTGCTGATCGACGACCGCCGCGGGATCCGAATCGGGGCCCATCTTCGCGGTACCGACCGGATGATAGATGGTGCCGCAGTTGTTGCGCAGGAAATCGGCCGTCGCCTGGTCGGAATCGACGGTCGCCTGCGAGATGCCGACGAATTCCTTGACGTACGGAGCGAAGTGCGGGCCGTTCATCAGGCGCCACGCAATGCGCACGCCTTCGCTCATCCGGCGCAGATCTTCAGGATCACCGAGGTAGTTCAGATCGATCGCGATCGGGACGTTGGGATCGGCGCTGCGCAGATTGAGCCGGCCCCGCGCGCGCGGCCGTTGCAATCCGGGAACGACGCCGACGCTCGGGATGGGAAGATCGAGCGCCGCTCCTTGCCACAACGCGCCGTTGAAGAAATTGAGAATGTACATCTGCATGTCGTTGAACTCGCTCGAACCCGCGGCGGTATAGCGAATCCCGATCGGGTTGGTGACGAGCGGATCGTGCACGAGGCCGGCCACCGGCACGGCGACCACCGGCGCGAGCACGTGATCGATCAGGTTCCTGCCGACGCCCGCAAGGTCGACGATCGGCTTGAGGCCGAGCGCCTGGAGTTCCGCGCGCGGACCGATGCCCGATCGCAGCAGAATGGCGGGCGAGTTGATAGCGCCGGCGGACAGGGTCACGCGGCGCGCGCGCACGGTCTGGACGACGCCGCCGCATTCGACTTCGAGACCGGACGCGCGGCCGCCTTCGACGACTACACGATGCACGTTGCAAAACGGCCGGATAGTCAGATTGAGGCGATGACGCGCGGGATTGAGATAGCCAATCGCCGTCGAGATGCGCACGCCGTCGCGCCGATTGCGCGGCCACGGACCGACGCCGGTCGAACGGGGATCGTTGTGGTCCCAGACCTCGGGGAAGCCACTATCGCGGCAGGCGTCGAAGAAGGCGCGGTTGATCGGCTGCCAGCCGGCGCGCGGCGGCCGTTCAATCCAGATGGGACCGCTGGTGCCGTGGAAATCGCCCTGCGCGTCGCGATCGTTTTCGAGCTTGCGAAAGCACGGGAGGATTTTCTCGAAGCTCCATTCGCCGTTGCCCCAGGCGGCCCATTCGTCGAAATCCTCGGGCGTGCCACGCAGGGCGATATGCCCGTTGACGGCCGACGAACCACCGGTGACTTTGCCGCGTGGGTACGCGATCTCGCGGTCGGCGGTCGCTTTGGCGACGAAATTCCAATCGTGCGGGCCGGCCGAGATCCACGTGCGCAGAAGATCGTCGGGCGTACTGTCGACGCTCGCGTAATCCGGCCCCGCTTCGAGCAGCAGCACGCGGCGATCCGGATCCTCGCTCAAGCGTGCGGCCAGCACCGCCCCGGACGATCCGGCACCAACGACGACATCATCGTATTCCATGTGCGCCTCATCGCTATCGGATGGATGGGCGACGATAGCCCCGCGCGGCGGCTACCGCAATCGGAATACGCGCGAGTTGGGCGAACGCATCCGGGCGCGGCGGAGAGATTATCCGGCGACGGCGCGCACCGGCTACGCCATCGGCACCTCTTCGGTGATGAACGAGATGCAATTCGCGACGTCGACGAATTTCAATTCGTCGGGACGGATGATCTCGAGGTAGCGCGGTTCGCTGAACGCGCGCGTAATCTCTTCGGGACTGTCGAACCACAGCTCCGCGACGCCGTCGTACGCCGCATCCTTGCCGAAGGCCAGCGCGCCCGGAACGATATGATACTGCACATACTTGCGCACGTGGCGCATGAACTCGGGGACGCTGGTGACCAGCGGGCCGTGCTGGTTGCGCCAGTAGTCGCTGAACTCCACGCGGGTCATGCCAGGTTTGCGCTTTGCGCATATAATAAAATTTACCATTGCGATAGCTCCTCGCGATCACGGATCCGAAAGCGCGCGAGCATCGCCCAGCGCGATCGGTCCGCGGTATTGGAATCGTCGTTATCGATTCGCATTGAGGGCCGCGCCCAACGCGAATCAGTCGTCGTCGAGCGCCGAAAAGGCCCGATCCAGCAGCTTCATCTGAACGGCGGACAAGCGCCATCCCGCGGCGCCGCAATTCTCGGTGACGCGCGCCGCCTTGTCGGATTTGGGTATCGCGACGACCCCGGGATGCGCGACGCACCAGTTCAGCGCGACCTGCGCGTTGCTCCTATGCGTCTCGGCGGCGACCTGCTCGAGCACCGCCATCGCCGCGGGATTCGACGATGAACCCGCATCGCGGGCGAGCGGGCCGCTGTCGAGCGGCGTATAGGCGAGGATCGTGATCCGGTTGGCGTCGCAATAGGGCATCAAGTCGGCCTCAATCTGGCGCCGATTGAGATTATACAGTACCTGGTTGGCGGCGATCGGATGGTTAGTCATCGCGGCTTGCGCCGCGCGCAGTTCGGCGGTCGAGAAATTGCTCACGCCGATATACTTCACCAGTCCGCGATCCACCAACGCCTCCATCGCGCGCATCGTCTCGCCGATCGGCACCATCGAGTTGGGCCAATGGATCTGGTACAGATCGATATAGTCAGTATTGAGCCGCTGCAAACTGGCTTCCGCCGCGCGCAATACCTCGTCGTGCCGCAGATGGCTGCCGGATACCTTAGTCGCGATAAATACGCGATCGCGGATATTTTGGACCGCCTCGCCGACGACCTTTTCGGTGCCATAGGCCTCGGCCGTGTCGATCAGCGACGCGCCCAGATCGATCGCGCATCTGAGCGGCTTGACGCCGCCGCCATAACGCCATACGCCCACGCCAATCGCGGGCACCGTCGCGCTGGTACTACCAAGCGGTTTTTGATCCATCGCAAATCACTCCGTCAGCCGCTGATCCGGCGACGCGCGCCGGCTGGTATTCAGACCGAGCGGATCGAGCCGCCGTCCAGCCGAATCATCGAGCCCGTGATGTAGCCGGCCAGCGGACTCGCCAGAAAGGCCGCCATCGCGCCGAATTCGGCGGGCTTGCCCATGCGGCCCACCGGGATAGTGCGTGCGGCGCGCTGCGCGAACTCCTCGAGCGTGATGCCCTGCTGCGCCGAAGTCGCACGCTGGACCTGCAGCACGCGGTCGGTCTCGAACGCGCCCGGCAACAGCGTATTGACGGTGACGCCGTCGCGCGCGACCTCGCTCGCCAGGGTCTTGGCCCAGCCGACGACCGCGCCGCGCAGGGTGTTCGAGATGGCGATCTGCGGGATCGGCTGAATCACCGACTCGGAGGCCACGTTGAGCACGCGGCCCCAGCCGCGCTTGCGCATCTCGGGCAAGAGCATATCGGTCAGCCGAAAGTAGACCAGGACCATCGAGCGGAACTGCGCCTCCCACAGGTCGGGGGCGACGCCGATCACGCGCGTGGGCGGCGGACCGCCGGAATTGTTGAGCAAAATATCGATTGGGCCGAGCTGATCGCGCGCGGATTTGGCGGCGTGCTCGATCGTCGCCCAATCGGCGGTGTCGGCGGCGAGGCCGATCGCGCGGCCGCCGCTCGCCGTGATCTCGACGACCGCCTGATCGAGAGCCTCCTTGCCGCGCGAGACGATGGCGACCGCGACGCCTTCGCCCGCGAGCGCATTGGCCACGCCGCGGCCGAGCCCCTTGCTGCCGCCCAGGACCAGTGCCGTCTTGCCTTTTAGACCAAGATCCATGTTCCGCCTCCGAACCCGGGCGTGCGCCGCGGGTTTCAGTATTCAGATTGGTTTCCGACCGGCCGGCGTGCGACGCAATCGGCGTGGTGTCTACTAAAAGCACCGAATGCGCGCAAAACGCCAGAGTCGCGTTGCCCGTCGGACGCTGCTGCGTGGCACTGCTGCCGGCGCGCCGCACGGAACAATCTGTCACAATGATTGACGAGCGCTTGCCGGCAACTTTGGGCCGGTTCGTCTGAAGATCAGATTGGAGCCACCATCATGCGAGGTAGAATTATGAGTCGGAGCCCATTGAACTTTAAGCTGGCCTTAGCGAGCCTGATCGCCGCAACCGGCCTGATACTCATCCAGGCCACGGCGGTCCGGGCCGCCGCGGGCCAGCAGACCGCGGTGCTTTCAGGCGGATGCTTCTGGGGCGTCGACGGGGTCTTCAAGCACGTCAAGGGCGTCACCAACGTGATTGCCGGATATTCCGGTGGCGACGCAAGTACGGCGACCTATGAACAGGTTAGCACGGGAACTACCGGTCACGCCGAGTCGGTGCGGATTACATTCGATCCGGCGAAGGTCTCTTATCAGGATCTGCTCAAGGTTTATTTCCAGGTCGCGACCGATCCGACCGAACTCAACCGGCAAGGGCCCGACGAAGGGATGCAGTATCGATCGGTGATCTTCTACGCCGATGACGCGCAGCGCACGGTCGCACAGAATTATATAGCCAAGCTAACGCGCGAGCATGCCTATGCGAGCCCGATCGTCACGCAGGTGGTACCGCTCAAGCATTTCTATCCCGCCGAGAAATACCACCAGAACTACCTCGAGTTGCATCCGGACAGTCCCTATATAGTATTCAACGACCTGCCCAAGCTGAGAGCGTTGCAGACTGACTATCCGGCACTCTATCAACCGGACGTGGTCGCGACGGCGGCCCATTAAGCGCCCCCGCCGCCGGCCACATAGTCACTCGATCAAGGTGCCCTGATGCGAGGATGACGACGCCGAGCATTTGGCGCGCGCCAATATCGCGACTTAGCCGCGGCCGACGAAGGGCATTTTGGTCGCCATCACGGTCATGAACTGCACATTCGCGTCGAGTGGCAGACTCGCCATGTAGAGCACCGCGCGGGCGACGTGGACGGCGTCGAAGGTCGGCTCGGCCAGGATTGCGCCGCTCGCCTGGGCGACGCCCTGCCCCATCCGTGCCGTCAACTCGGTGCCGGCGTTGCCGATATCGATCTGCCCGCAGGCGATATTGTATTTGCGGCCATCGAGCGAGGTCGCCTTGGTCAGCCCGGTCATGCCGTGCTTGCTGGCGGTGTACGGTGCGGAATTGGGGCGCGGGGCGTGCGCGGAAATCGATCCGTTGTTGATGATTCGCCCGCCCTGCGGATCTTGTGACTTCATAATTCTGAAGGCCTCCTGGGTGCAGAGAAAGGTGCCGGAGAGGTTAATGTCGATGACCTTCTTCCATTGATCGTACGAGAGATCTTCCAGCGGTACGGCGCGGGCCCCGACCCCGGCGTTGTTAAAGAGCAGATCGAGGCGGCTGAATTTCGCGGCGATCGCGGCGAATAGCGCCTTGACCGACGCCTCGTCGCTCACGTCGGTTGGCACGACCAGGCTTCGCGATCCGGCCGGGTCGCCGGCCTGCGCGGCCGCTTCGAGCGGTTCGCGGCGCCGGCCGGCGAGGGCGACCGCGTAACCGTCGCGCAGCAGCGCGATCGCCGTCTGCATGCCGATTCCGCTGCCCGCGCCGGTTACCAGTGCGACCTTTAGCGATGGGTCCATCTGACGTTCTCCCGTCGATTACTTGCTACATCGGCACAGGAACCGGGTATGTTATTCAAAAATACTAAATCGATTAGCCATTAAAGGGCTCGATTAATTCCAGGAACGAACCGTCCGGATCCTTGAAGCAAAAGAACTTCGCGCCGGCCTTGTTGCCGAAACGAATGATCACCGGTTCAGAAACCATTTCGACGCCCGCCGCCTTGAGCCGTGCATACTCTTCGTCGATATTCTTCGTGAACAGCGCGATGCGGGCGATGCCGGCGTGGTACAGATGGGGATAGGCATGGCCGGCGGTGCGCGGCTGCTTCCATTCGATCAGATCGATGCGCGTCGCGCGCGGGTCGTCGCTCAAGGACAACAGCGCGGCGCGCGCAACACTGTCGGGGATGTTGAGGCCGACGTCGTTGCCGCTGTTCTTGCCCTCGCCGATATCCAGTACGACCTTGAATCCGAGCATCTTGTAGAAGGCGAGCGAACGATCGAAATCGGTTACATTGATGTTGACGTGAAAGAGCGACTTGATCACGGCTTAATCTCCTTTATGGTGGCGCGTTTGGCTATGGCTGACCGTGCAGACACGGCATCTCGGCCATATAGCCCAGTACGAGCGATTTTGCACGGCGGGACCGCGCCGTCCGGCCGGCCGCGGCGGCGCCGCGTCAATTCGATTTGGCTATCGGCGGTTGCGCTATGCAAGTATTATTCTATCGCAGCGGATGGTACGTGCGGCGATGGCGACCAACGCGCCGCGGCCATACGCGCGTATGATTGGATCAATTGATACGGATCGCGGGAGGACTTCGCCGAGGAGCGCATAGCATGTACAACGAACCGCTCGCCGATCTGTCGCTGGTCGCCTGCGCCCATTGCGATATGCTGCAACGTCTGCCGCAACTGGCGCCCGGCGAGTCGGCCCGATGCCCGCGCTGCGACAAAGAGTTGTGGCGCCATCGCGCGGACACACTTAATCGCACGCTGGCGCTCGCGCTGGCGGCGGCGGTGCTCTACACGATTGCCAACGCGGTACCGATGCTCGGCCTGACGATCGTCGGGCGGACGGCCTCAACCACGGTGATCGGCGGCGCGGTGGACTTGTGGAACGACGGGCAGCAACCGGTCGCACTGCTAGTGCTATTGACCGCGGTTGTCGCACCGGCGCTGCAGATCGGCTTCATGCTGGCGATCGTGCTCGGCACCTGGCGTGGGCGCGCCGGGCGATGGGTCGGGACGCTCCTGCGCCATTATCCTGCTACCCGCACGTGGAGCATGATCGAGGTTATGATGCTCGGGGTGCTGGTCGCCGTAAACAAAATCGCGGACTATGCGACCGTGGTGCCGGGCGTTGCGCTGTATGTGCTCGGGGCGTTGGTCTTCGTGCTCGCCGCGATGCAATCGAGCTTCGACCCGCGCGAGGTCTGGGGGAAGATTAGGTGGGCGGAGGAAACGCCGCATCGGAGGGCCGCCGCGCCGGTGGCCGGAGCGCGCGCATGAGTACCGCCGCCGTCATGAGCGAGATCACCGCCTTGCAACAGGGGCTGCACAGTTGCGAGACGTGCGGGTTACTCTCGCGCGGGGCCGGCGGTGCGGATGAGGCACGGTGCCCGCGCTGCGACGAGGAGCTGGAGTTTCGCAAAAAGACGAGTATCCAGCGCACGTGGGCGTTCCTGATTGCCGCGGCCATATGTTATATCCCGGCCAATCTCCTGCCGGTGCTGACGACCACGACGGCGGCGGGCTCGGATTCCGACACGATCATGCAAGGCGTGGTCCTGCTGTGGTCGCCAACCGGATGGCCACTGTCGCTGATTGTGCTCTTCGCGAGCATCATGATTCCCAGCGCAAAAATTCTGGCGCTGGCTTATCTGCTGGTGACCACCCGGCGTGGCTCGGTCGAGAACCGCCGCCAGCGCATCCGGATGTACCGGATGGTCGAGTTCATCGGACGCTGGTCGATGGTTGACGTATTCGTCGACACGTTCACGGCGGCCCTGGTTCAATTGCAGCCGCTAATGTGGGTCAAGCCGGCGGCTGGCCTGTTCTTCTTTGCGGCAGTGGTGGTGCTAACGATGCTCGCGGTCGAATCATTTGATCCTCGCCTGATTTGGGATGCGAGCGGTGCGCAAGTGGCTCAGCATGCCTGAAAACGAGCCGGCGACTCCGGCAATCCCGAATGCGCGCGCGGTAACCCGAAGGCGCACGCCGATTTCGCTGGTCTGGGTGATTCCGATCCTGGCGGCAATAGTCGGCGCGTGGGTCGCGGTGACGCGGGTGCTGAGCGAGGGACCGAAGATTACGATCGTGCTGGATTCGGCCGAGGGCCTCGAGGCCGGCAAGACCGTGATTAGCTACAAAGGCGTCGCGATCGGAACGATCACCAGGATTCGGCTCTCCGATGACCATTTGCGGGTTCTCGCGGTGGCACAAATGGAGCCGCGGACGGAGGATTTCCTGGTCGACGATTCGACCTTCTGGGTGGTACGTCCGCGGATCTCGGGCGCTAACGTGACCGGTCTGGGCACGCTCATTTCGGGCGCGTACATCGGCGCGGAGATCGGCCATTCGACGATTCACAAGACTGATTTCGTGGCGCTCGAAACCCCGCCAGTAGTCACCGGAGGGACGACGGGGCGCGTCTTTATTTTGAAGACCTCGGACCTGGGCTCGCTCGATACCGGCACGCCGCTGTTCTACCGGCGGCTGCAGGTCGGCGAGGTCGCCTCCTATGAACTCGACCCGGACGGCAATACCTTAACCGTGCGAATCTTCGTGCGGGCGCCCTACGATAAGTACGTCACGCCAAAGACGCACTTCTGGCAGGCCAGCGGCATCGACCTCTCGCTCGGCGCCAGCGGACTCAGCGTGCAGACCCAGTCGCTGTTGTCGATCCTGATCGGCGGCGTCGCGTTTGAGACCCCGGCCGGCCAGCCGATGCTGGCCGAGGCGGCGCCGAACACCGTCTTCACCCTCTTTGATACGCACGCGGCGGCGCTCGCCCCGCCGTCGGTTGGCCCGCAGAGCTACCAACTGGTCTTCAACGAATCGGTGCGTGGGCTGGAGGTTGGCGCGCCGGTCGAATTTCGCGGGATTCCGATCGGCGAGGTGACCGGGATTCGCGCCCAGGTTAAGCTGAAGAACTTTGAATTCTCCGTGCCGGTTACGATCCAGCTGGACCCGCAGAGACTCGGCGTCAAGGTGTTCAACCTCAAGTCGGGTGTCGATGTCGAGATGCTGCGCCGGCGGCTGATCGACAGCCTGGTCGCGCATGGCGTCCGCGCGCAATTGCGCACCGGGAATCTGCTCACCGGGGCCGCGCTGGTGGCATTTGATTTTTTCCCCGGATCGCCGCCGGTCACGATCGACTGGTCGCAATATCCGCCGCGCCTGCCGACGATTCCCGGACAGCTCGAGGAGACCGAAGCGAACGTCGTCGAGATTATCAACAAGATCAACCGGCTGCCGCTCAAGCAAATCGCCGACAACCTCAACAAATCGCTCGCCGACCTCGATCTGACGCTCCAGAGCACGCGCGCCACGATGCTGAGTGCACACGGCACGCTCGACCGTGCCAATGGCCTGATCGGATCCAATTCCACGCAAGTCCAGCAGCTCGACAGCACCTTGCAAGAGGTGAGCCGCGCGGCGCGCTCGATTCGCGTGCTGACCGACTACCTCGATCGCCATCCCGAGGCGCTGATCCGCGGCAAGCCGGGAGCGCCGAAGTGAGGGCGGGCCGCATGGTACGGGGATTCGCAATGGGATTGATCGCGCTGGCGGCGTCGGCATGCGCTACCACCGCGCCGGCGCGATTTTATACGCTCGACGCGACCGCGACTGCGACCGGCACACCGCTGGCGCATGGCGCGGTGCTGGTCGAGCCGGTGACGATCCCCGCGGCGGTCGACCAGCCGGAGTTCGTCGTCCGCATCGCCGACAACCGGGTCGATGTTGACGAATTCAACCGCTGGGTCGCGCCGCTCAGCGACGGCATCGCGCGAGCCGTGGCCGGCGATCTCACAGTGCTGCTCGGCTCGGCCAGCGTGGCCGTGGCGCCGCTGGCGAACTTCACCCCGGACTACCAGGTATCGATCAACGTCGAGCGGTTCGAGTCGCGGCCGGGTGACGCCGCGTTGCTCGACGCGGTGTGGACCGTACGGCAAACGGCGAGCGGCGCGACCCGCTCCGGACGCACGGTGGCGCGCCAGGCGGTCGTGGGTCAGGACTATGCCGCGCTCGCCGCGGCGCACAGCCGCGCGTTGGCGGTGATGAGCGGCGACATTGCGGCGGCGATCCGCGCTGAGGCCGAAATGCGGCCGTAGCGTCGGGGAGTCTGCGCATTATGGCAAACGAACGCCACGTCAGTGGCCGCTTGCCCGCGAGCATCCACGCGTACCTGCCGCCACGCCGAGCCCTTGAAAGCGGACGCTATACAAGGCGCGATCGGCCACTGGTTATTCAGCAATAGTCAGACCGCCGTATAGCCGCCGTCGACCAGGTATTCCGCGCCGGTCACGAACGACGCCTCATCGGTGGCCAGAAACAGCACCACCCAGCCGACCTCTTCCGGACGAGCCGCGCGTTTCATCGGCGCAAGCTGGGCGATCGCGTCGAGTTCCGCATCCGCAAATATATCGACCATCGGCGTCTTGATTACGCCGGGATGCACCGAGTTGACGCGGATATTGTTCGGCGCGAACTCGACCGCCGCGGTCTTGGTGAGCAGTCGCACGGCGCCCTTGCTGGCGTGGTAAGCCGCCGAGCCGCCCGATCCGATCAATCCGTAAATCGACGAGATATTGATGATCGACCCGCTGCCGCGCTTTTTCATCGCGGGCGCCGCGATCTTCATGCCTAGCCACACGCCCTTCTGGTTGACATTGATAATCGCGTCCCATTCCTCTTCACTGGTCTCGGCGATGCCCTTGGTATTGAGGATGCCGGCGTTATTCACGAGGATGTCGAGTCCGCCGAACTCGCGCTCGCAGGCGTCCACCGCGGCGCGCCAGTCGGCCGCGCGCGTGACGTCGAGATGGATCGCGACGGTGACGTGCGCACCGGCCGCGCGGTTCAGATCGTCCGAGAGTTTGCGCGCGTCGCCGTCGAGCACGTCGCCAATCACGACCTTGGCGCCTTCATTGATAAAGAGTTTCGCTTCGGCCGCGCCCTGACCACGCGCCCCGCCGGAAATCAACGCTACCTTGTTCTTCAAACGATCCATTCGTGAATCCCTCCAATGGCGTCGAAAATATGGACCCGTGCGCGGTCGTTCACCCGGCGTGCCGATCGTACTTCGCCACGGTGCCGCATGCGCATTTCACTGCGGCGCGCAGCGGCATGGACATGTGAACCACCGGCACCTCGGTACCATACCCGATCGGGATGAACAAGCGCGCACCGGCGCGCGGGCCGACGGCTTCATGCCAGTCGCAGGATGCGCTAACGTGGCGAATAGCACTGCGCGAATCCGGCGGGGAGGAAATCCGATGGTCAAAGTAATTACGGCAATCCGGCGGCGGCCCGGCATGGACCTCGGTGCGTTCACCGACTATTGGCGGACGACGCATGCGGACGCCGTCAAGCGCGTGCCCGGAATTCGCCGCTATGTGCAATCGCAAACGATCGCGTCGGGCTATCGCGCGGGCGAACCGGCCTACGACGGAATCGCGGAGATCTGGTACGACGACACCGCCGCGATGCATCGCGCAGCCGCGACGCCCCAGGCCGCGGCGGCGCTCAAGGACGATGACCATTTCCTGGACATGAAGAGCTTCGCGTCGATTGTGACCGACGAGGTCGTGCAACTCGACGGTAAGGCCAATCCATCGATGGTCAAGCTCAATGAGTTTGTGATCCGCAAAGCGGGTCTCGATGCGGCGGGCTTTCATCGCCACTGGACGGAGATCCACGGCCCGCTCGGGACGACGATTCCGCAGATGCGGCGCTACGTGCAGAGCCACGTGCGGCCGTCGGCCTATCGCGACGGGCGGCAACCGATCTTCGATGGCGTTGCGCAGGTTTGGTTCGACGATACCAGCGCAATGCGCGAATCGGCCAAGACCGCGCAATACGCCGCGGTGCGCGCCGACGAGCCGAACTTCGTCGATGGATCGCGCTTGAAATTCATCATCACGCAGGAACGAATAATCATTGGCTAATCGGGATGCCTGGCAGGCCTCGCCAATGATTAGCCAGTTGTGGCCTCGCCGACCCTTGCGCGCACTCAGTGACGGTGCTCTGGATCACGCGATCGCAATGACTAATCGCGCGGCCTGCGCGACGATCAACTGAGGCGCACCGAATCGGCCGCCGCATCGTCGATCGATGAACAGTCGTCAGTATCGCGTCGCAGCCCGATGCGAGCTGTTGCCGTATTTGATCGGCCTGCCCGCGGACATTTCACGCAAGCAGGCCAAGGCGCTGCTACGCTTCGGCGCCGTAACCGTCGCCGGCAAGCCGGACGTGCGGCATGATACCCGGCTCGAGCGTGGCGATATCGTGACAATCGCGGAGCGCGGACCGGCGGGTGCCACGCCGTCCGATCTTCACGGGCTTAAGATCGTCCATCTCGACGATGCGATCGTGGTCGTGAATAAACCCGCCGGACTGCTCTCGATGGGATCGCCGCGCGAAAAGGATCGCACGGCGCATCGACTACTCAATGAGTATCTCAAGGCCAGCGCGAATTCGAAGATGCAGCAGGCCTTTATCGTGCACCGGCTCGATCGTGAAACCTCGGGACTGATGATGTTCGCGCGTAGCGTGGCGATTCAGGCGGCGCTGCAAGACAACTGGAAATCGATAACCAAGCGATACTTCGCGGTCGTCGAGGGCCAGCCCGCGGCGCCGCAAGGTACGCTCACGGACCATCTGATCGAGGACGCATCGATGACGGTGCGCCGCGTCGCACAGGGCGGCGAGATTGCAATTACCCACTATCGCGTACTGCACGGCGGGGCGATCCGATCGCTGCTCGAGCTGACGCTCGCGACCGGCCGCAAGCATCAGATTCGCGTGCAGTTGGCCGGCCTCGGGCATCCGGTGGCCGGCGACAAACGCTACGGCGCGAAGAGCGATCCGGCGCGGCGCCTGGCGCTCCATTCATGCGAACTGCGCTTCGATCATCCCGTGTCGGGTCAGGCGGTTGAACTGCGGTCCGCATTGCCGGAGCGTCTGCGGACGCTGGTCTGAACGTTCACGCGGGGGCTTGCGGGGCCTCGATCGCCGGCGCTTTTTTTACCAGGCTCGCGAGCATCACCCAGGTCCAGCCGCGCAGAATCAACTCGATCGCGACCGCAAAGCCGATGAACCATAGCCCCGACCACGGCCAGTGCACCCACAGCAAAATCCCCAACAGCACGGAGACGATTGAGTTGAGGATGACCCACGCCTTGTGCGGCAGGTTACTGTTGATCGCACCGATAAAACGCATCACGCCGGTGGCGATCAGAAACGCTGCGAGTATGAGAGTCAAGGTAATCGCGGCGATACCCGGATGAATGAGGAGGAAAACCCCCGTGACGATATCGAGAATGATCGTCACGATTTGCCAGACCAGGCTGCCCGCCTGGTGGCGCACCAGATGCACGACGTGAACGATCGCGCTCGCCAGCAACAGCCATCCGAGCAGCATCACGGAGATGAAAGTCACCGCCACCGTGTCGCCCAGCGCGATTGTGCCGATGATAATCTGCGCGATACCAAGTGCGACGATCCAGCCGCGCTTGAAGCGCAGGGATCCGAGCATTTGCGCAGCCGATGTGTTGGTCTCCATGCCGACACCCTCCCGGTCCGGTCCAGCCGCGAAGCTTGCTTACGTGGGTCTCGCGGATATAACAGTGGTGTGCATCATAGGATATAATTAACGCAATATCCGATCGCGCAACGCCAGGAATGGTACATGCTACAGGAAGCGATTGATTTTCGCGAGGAGAGCGACGCGCTCTATGCCGTGTTGGACGGCCTGAACGACGATGACTGGAAGCGGACGACGCAGTTCAAGCAGTGGACGATCAACGATGTGATCGCTCATCTGCACTTCGGCAACTACGCCGCGGACCTGTCGCTGAAGGGCGCCGACGCTTTCGCGCAATTTACGCGGCAACTGTCCGCGGCCGGCGCGCGCGGGATCAAGCACAAGGAATTCACCCAGGCATGGCTCGACGGCATTGGAGATCGGGCGCTGGCGAACCGCTGGCGTCTTTTCTACGGCGAGTTGGCGGAAGGTTTCGGTGCCGGGCAGCCGAGCTATACAGCGCGGGACAGGGCGGGAGCAATAGCTATTCGCCCATGAATACGCAAGGTCTGAAAGTAGGAATCGTCGGCGGATCGATAGCCGGCTGCACTGCCGCAATCGAGCTGATGCGCATCGGATGCGAGGTGACGCTGTTCGAGCGCACCGGCGACGAATTGAAAGACCGCGGTGCGGGAATCGGCGTTCCCGCGGCGGTTTTTGAGACGCTGGTACGCCGCGACCTGATCGATTCGAGCACGCCCTATTTCCCCGGACGCGCCTTTACCCGCCGATGGCGCACGCCGGGCGAGGCGCGCTACGGCTACCTGGCGTGGGACCAGCCGGCCGATCTCGCATTGCTCAATTGGGGCGTGCTGTATCGCAACCTGCGCAAGCGCGTACCCGATCGCATCTATCAAGCGGAGCATCGCGTGGCGGCGTTGCGCGTGCAGAGCCGCGAACGCGTCGCGGTGGAATTGGCCGGCGGAGCGGCTCCGGTGTTCGATCTGGTGGTCTGCGCCGACGGCTATACTTCACTCGGGCGCCGCATGCTCTTTCCCGAAGCAGGTATCGAGTACGCGGGCTATGTCCTGTGGCGCGGAGTGCTGAGCGAAAGCGAACTCGACGAGTCCGCCCCGCTACAAAACGGTGTCCATGCGCCGGGCTATCCGGGGGGGCACGGCATTTTCTATTTCGTACCAGGCGCCGACGGATCGGTTGCGCCGGGCACCCGAATGGTCAACTGGGGTATGTATGTGCCGATCGAGGAAATCTCACTGGCCGACTTCTTCACCGATAAAGGGATGAAGCGGCATGAGGGCTCGCTGCCGCCGGGCGGAATGCCGCTCGCCACGGAGACCGAACTGAAACGCCAGGCCGCGGGGCGATTGCCGGATTATTATATGGGGATCGTCGACCGGAGCCGGAACACGTTTGCATACGCGATTTACGATTGCCACGTTCCGGCATATCGCAAAGGGCGCATCTGCCTGGCGGGCGATGCCGGCGCCTTCGCCCGTCCGCATACCGCGGCCGGCGCGCTCAAGAGCATCAACGACGCGATCGCGCTGGCGGAAGCGATCAAGGCCCGGAGCGCGCTCGAAGATGCGCTGACCGAATGGAACGATGCGCGAACGGAGACCAACAACCGGCTGGTCACCTATGGCAATCAGTTGGGCCGCGCATTAGTCAAAGAGATTCCCGATTGGTCAACGATGGACGCGGCCGGGATGCAAAAGTGGTTCGCTTCGATCGTTGACGTGCCGACCGCCCTGCTCGACCGGAATCGGTAACCTCGAGTTCCCCCGCCGCGCCTTCGGAACCGGTTCAACGATATGCCTGGGGCGCCGGCCGCCAACAATCTGGATCGAGGCCCGGTGGCCGAACCCGGGCGTTCGATTTTCCCGGCTAAAGCGTCGGTTGACCCCCTCAGAGCTTGATCGTGGCTGCTATTGGGCGATAATGCTGCGGCCCTGTATCATCGGCAGAAAATGGCCAGTGCGCGGACGCCAGGCCGCATCGCCGCGGCGTTGGAGAGGTAGCGAATATGAGCGATGGGATTATTCTGTGTGACGTGGCGCCGCGCGACGGTATTCAAAACGAGGAAATCAGGCTGTCGCCGGCGCAAAAGCTCGAATTGATTCGCCGCCTCGCCGCGGCCGGGATGCGCTGGATCGAGGTTGCCTCTTTCGCCAGCCCGAAATGGGTGCCGCAGATGGCGGATGCGGAGGAGGTGTTTCGCGCTGCGGCGCAGATCCCCGGCATCCGCCCGATCGTGCTCGTCCTCAACGACCGCGGATACGATCGCGCGGTGGCGGCCGGCGCGCGCTATATCCGGCTGGTCGTCGCCTCGACCGATACGATGAATCAGAAAAACGCCAACGCGCTGCCCGAGGCGACGATGGCCGCGTATCGGCCGATTTTTGAGCGCGCGCGGCGCGACGGCGTCGAGCTGACCGGCACCATCGCCACTTCCTTTGGCTGTCCGTTCGAAGGCGCGGTCGATCCGGATCGCGTGCTGCGGCTCGCGGCGCAATTTATCGCGGCGGGAGTGGCGGAGGTCGATTTTGCCGACACCGTGGGGATGGCGGTGCCGCCGCAAATCGAGCGGATACTGCTGCGCGCGCGCAATGAATTTCCCGGTACGCGGATTGGCATTCATCTCCACAACACGCGCAACCTCGGGCTGGCCAACGCCTACGCGGCCGTGCGGAGCGGCGCCGACGTGCTCGACGCCTCGACCGGCGGCGCCGGCGGATGTCCGTTCGCGCCCAAGGCGACCGGCAATATCCCGATGGACGATCTGGTCTTCATGCTCGAAGGCATGGGCATCGACACCGGCGTCGACCTGGATAAACTGGTCGAGACTTCGCGCTGGTTCGAGCAAATCCTGGAGCACGCGCTGCCGGCGATGCTGCCGAAGGCGGGACCTTGCTGGCAATCGCCGCCGCCGCTCGCGTGAGAGAATAATCTCCAGATCGGATTGCCGCACCGCCTCGCGTTTTCAACCATCGCACGCATCTGCGCTGCTCGTCGGCCATGCCGCAATTGGACCGTGATTGGCCGGCCTCGAATCTGGCCTTCGCGATGTCATTCGCCGAAAAGAATTCCTCGAGATCAAAGGTCGTGGCATGGCCTATATCAACGAGGGGGAAGGCGACCCGATTGTCTTTCAGCACGGCAACCCGACATCGTCGTATCTGTGGCGCAACATTGATCCCTGCCGCCGAGCGGAATCGGGCGCGGCCAGGTGAGCGTCGGGCGGCGATCCAAATACGCATCGTTGCCTGTTCCCGATGGCAGGAGTAGCGTGTTTACGTGCGCCTGCTTGCGGTAATCCTGATCGCCCTCCTGCTCCCACTCAGCGTGGGCATGCCGTCCGCGACCGCATGTTCCACCGCGGAGTGCTGCGGTGCGAATTGTTCGCGGAGCGCTCCGGCGAATCAGGTGATCTGCTGCAAAGCGCCAACGGCACCGGATCGAGCGGCCAGTCCGGCGTCAGGCACGCAGCATTTCGATTCGATCGGAAGTATATCTGTGCCCCTGGCGATAATCGCAATTTCACACTTACAAAATATCGTCGCCGCTCGTGAATACTCGCCACCCGATCGCATCGCGTCGTTAGCACTGCTCTGTTCGCGTCAAATCTGAACCTCCCCTGAGTGCGTGAGTCCTAGCGCGGATGCGACGCATCCGATGCTGACAATCGCATGCTGGCCGTTCGCGATAATCCAGGGAACATCTGCCGATCCGTTCGGCACGTCAGGACGTGGATTTTCGATCTGCGAGACGCAGCGGCGCCGCGAACAATCGCGGCGGGAAAGGTTGGTATTTGTGAAATCATCCGCAAGCATTCGCCGCTTAGCGGCACGAAATAGAATCGCGGCTCTATTTGCTTTCGCGAGTCTGACCATCGTTCCGTCGGCGGGATACGCGCAGGCTCGCGGCGCCCTGGCGGTGCCAGACGCCGCTCAATCCGCCGCCGGAATGGAAACATCCGCCGGTTCGAATCGCCTGAGAGCATTGATTGACGAGGCTCTTTTGCGCAGCCCGATCGTGCTCGCCGCGCGCGAGCATTGGCAGGCGCAAACCAAAGTGCCGATCCAGGCGTCGACGCTGCCCGATCCGGAGGTGTCGATCCAGCACTTCACGGTCGGCAGTCCGCAGCCGTTCTCAGGATACGAGAGCAGCGATTTCTACTACACCGGCTTCGGCGTCTCGCAGGACATCCCGGGTCCCGGCAAGCTTCGGTTGCAAAAATCCGAGGCGGAAAAAGATGCCGAGTACGCGAAGCATCGCTATGAAAGTGCCGAGCGTGAGGTCGAGGAAAAGATCAAGGAGGCCTATTTCGAGCTCTTTTACCTCGCGAAGACGTTGGCGATTCTCGATCGCGACCAGGACGATCTCCGGCAGATCCAGCAGATCGCCGAAACCAGGTATCGCGTCGGGGAGGGTCTGCAGCAGGACCTGATCAAGGCGCAGCTTCAGGCCACCGAGATCCTGAAGGAACACGCGATGCACCATCAGGAGGAGGACCAGGAGCAGCTCGCACTCAAGCAGTTACTCGGGCGCGATCCCGACTCGCGCAATATCGAAATCGGCGACGTCGAAGCGACGCATCTTGAACTCGATTCATCACAGCTGGCGCAGATGGCCGGCAACGGCTCCCCCGACCTCGCGGCGGATCGCGCGATGGAAGCGCGCAGCGCGGAAGCGTTGAAGCTGGCGCATCAGGGCTACTGGCCGGACTTCACGGTCGGCTATTCGTACGAGAAAACCGGCCCCGGATTCAATGACTACTACATGCTCAACCTGGGCGCGAAGATTCCGCTCTATTTCTGGCGCAAGCAAACTCCGGCGATCGAGCAGGCCGCGCTTGAAGCCGCGTCCGCGCGCGAGCAGACCGCGGCTACGCAATTGCAAGTCTCCACGGACGCGGAGAGCAGTCTGGTCGCGATGCGCACGGCGGAGCGGATTATGTCGATCTACCGCGACGGTCTGATCCCGCAGGCCGAGACGTCGCAGGCCTCGGCGATGGCCGCGTATCGCGTCGGCAAAGTCGACTTCCAGACTCTGCTCTCGTCGGTGCTCGATTTGGAAAACCTGCGGCAAGAGTACTACCGCAGCCTCGCCGACCACGAAATCGCGATTGCAAAGCTTCAGCAGGTAATCGGTGACGGAAGATGATTTACAGCAATTCACGAACGCGAGTGAGCACGTTCCTCCTGATACTGGGTTTCGGTCTGTTGCTCACCCGGCCGATAGTCTTTGCCGCGGACTCTCCGCTCGCGCCAATCCGGATCACCCCGGAGCGCCGCCAATTGATCGGACTCAAGTTCGCGACCGTAATGCGGAAAGAAACGAGCGATCGTCTCGAGACCACCGGCAACATCGAACCCGATGAACGGCTGCAAGGCTATGTGCAGACGCGTTTCGCCGGATGGATCGAACAGGTGTTCGCCAATTCGATCTACCAATACGTCCGCAAAGGCCAGCCATTGTTCACGATTTACAGCCCCGACCTCGTGAGCACCGAAAACGAATATCTGCTCGCCCTCGATGCCCGCAAGCGCGTCGGCCACAGCTCCATCGAGGATGTGACCACCGATGCGTCAGCGCTAGTCAATTCCGCAGCGGAGCGTCTCAAGCTCTGGGGCGTGTCGCCACGCGAGATCGCACGGCTGGAACGCGAGCGCACCGTGCGCCGCGCCGTCGAGATCGATTCGCCCATGAGCGGCTACATCGTCGAGCGTAACGCGCTGCCCAACATGTACGTTCAACCGGAAACGCAACTGTTCACGATCACCGATCTGTCGAAAGTCTGGATCTACGCGGCGGTGTTCCAAAACGAGATCGGCAAGGTCCATCCGGGTGATGCGGCAACCGTCACGGTGGACGCCTATCCGGGCGTAAACTTCGATGGGCGCGTCGATTTGATCGAGCCGCAGATCGATCTGTTGACCCGCACCGCCAAAGTTCGTTGCGAGTTCAACAACCCGAAAGTTAAGCTTCTTCCCGGGATGTTCGCGCAAGTAGCGCTGGGTCTGCCGATGGGCGTGCAGACGGTGATTCCCGACACGGCGGTATTGCGCACGGGTACGCACAACGTCGCCTTCATCGATCGCGGCGACGGTTATCTCACTCCTGTCGAGGTCGAGTTAGGATCGCACATTGGCGATGACTTCATCGTGCTCAAGGGACTTTCGCCAGGTCAACAGATAGTCAGTTCCGCCAACTTCCTGATCGACTCGGAAAGCCAACTCCAGGCGGCCGCAGGCGCGTTCGTTCCACCACCGCCGGGTGTCGGCGCAAATGCGGCAGGACAAACCGCCGAAGCGACGCCCCAGGCCCGCATCGAATTCACCAGCGACCCCACTCCGCTCGCGCGCGGAAATAACAAGGTCACCGTGACCCTGCGCGATTCCAAAGACGCGCCGATCTCAGGTGCGCAAGTGGCGGTGTCCTTCTATATGGCGGCGATGCCGGCGATGGGAATGGCGGCGATGCGCGCGCAGGGCACAGCACAGGATCAAGGAAACGGTACGTATGCCGCGAGCATCGATCTGCCTGGTGGTGGCACCTGGAGTTTGACGATCACCGCCTCGAAGGGCGGCAATACGATTGCCACGAAACAGGTGGACGTATCAGCCAGCGGTTCGATGGCGATGTGAGGAAAGAAGCATGATCGAAAGAACTATAGACTGGTGTAATGCGAACCGCTTCCTGCTGTTCTTCGGCGTGCTGGCGCTGGTACTCGCGGGCGTCTGGTCGCTCGATCGAATCCCGCTCGACGCGCTGCCGGACATCTCCGACGTCCAGGTGATTATCCACACTGAATGGGTGGGGCAGCCGCCCAATCTCATCGAGGACCAGGTAACCTATCCTATCGTCACCGCGATGCTGGCCGCGCCCCATGTGAAGGCAGTTCGCGCGCAAACGATGTCTAATGACTCGTACGTGTTCGTCGTGTTCGAAGACGGCACCGATATCTATTGGGCGCGCAGCCGCGTGCTTGAATATCTCGAGCAAATAACCGGCAAGTTACCGGAGGGCGTGAATCCAGTGATCGGGCCAGACGCCACCGGCGCCGGCTGGGTCTACGAATATGCACTCGTCGACAAGAGCCATCTGCACAGTCTTGCCGACCTGCGCAGCTTGCAGGATTGGAACATTCGCTACGCGCTCGAAACGGTACCGGGAGTTTCGGAGGTCGCGACGATCGGCGGCTTTGTGAAGCAGTACCAGGTCAAGCTCGATCCCAATCGGCTGCTCGCGCTCAAGATCCCGCTCGAAACGGTGATCGACAAAATCCGCGGTAGCAACGGCGAAGTTGGCGGACGCGTACTCGAGATGTCGGGCGCGGACTACATGATCCGCGGCCTCGGCTACATTCATTCGGTGACGGACCTCGAGGAGATCGCCGTCGCGACCAACAACGGAACTCCCGTACTGATTAGAGATCTGGGCGTGGTCAGTCTGGGTCCCGATCTGCGCGAGGGAGCGGCCGAGTGGAACGGGGACGGCGAGACCGTAGCCGGCATCGTCGTGATGCGCTACGGGCAGAATGCCCTCACGGTCATCGACGGGGTCAAGCGAAAGCTGGCTCAGGTTCAAAAGACTCTGCCGCGTGGCGTTGAAATCGTCGCTGGCTACGACCGGTCGGGGCTCATCCGGGAATCGATCAATACGCTGAAACGCGATTTGATCGAGGAAGCCATCATTGTCAGCCTAGTCATAATCGTTTTTCTATTTCACCTGCGTTCAGCGTTTATCCCGATCCTTGCGCTACCGATAGCGGTCATCGCGACGTTCATTCCAATGTACTATCTGCAGATCAGCTCGAACATCATGTCGCTGGGAGGGCTGGCGCTGGCAATAGGCGTATTGGTCGATGCTTCTATCGTGATGGTCGAAAACGGATATCGACACTTGTCGGAGGCGCAGCAACAGGCGTCGCTGACAGGCGAGTCAGTTTCCGAATCCGAGCGGCAGCGAATACTGCTATCCGCTGCGAAGCAGGTCGGCAGGCCGATCTTCTTTTCGCTGATTATCATTATCGTCTCGTTCTTGCCGGTGTTCCTGCTCGAATCGCAGGAAGGACGGATGTTCCGGCCTTTGGCGTACACCAAGTCCTTTGCGATCGCCTTCTCCTCAATCCTCGCAATCACGGTGGTTCCCGTGCTGATGGTCCTCTTTATCCGCGGCAAACGCCTGCGCCCCGAGGAAGAGAATCCCATCTCGCGGTTCTTCCAGGCGATTTATCTGCCGGTAATCCGATGGTGCCTGCGTCATCGCGCGGTGACGATCGCGGCCAACGTGATTTTCCTGCTGCTCACGATTCCACTGCTGTTCAGGATCGGTAGCCAGTTCATGCCGCCCCTGTACGAGGGCTCGATTCTGTATATGCCTACGGCGCTGCCCGGGATATCGATCAACTCCGCGGTAAATCTGATGCAGAAACAGGATCAGATCATCCGCACGTTTCCCGAGGTCCAAAGTGTGTTCGGCTCTATCGGACGTTCAGATAGCGCTACCGACAATGCGCCGCTCGATATGTTCGATACGACAATTATGCTCAAGCCACGCGGTCAATGGCGAAAGGGCATGACCTACGATCAACTTATTGCCGAGATGGACGATCGCCTGCACTTTCCCGGCCTGTCCAATTCCTGGACGATGCCGGTCGAGAATCGGCTCGACATGGAGCTGACCGGGATAAAAACTCCGGTGGGACTTAAAATTCAAGGTCCCGACGTTGACCAAATTCAGCAGATTGGTTCTCAGATCGAAGAGATCCTCGGCGCGGTCCCAGGCACGCGAGGTATCTTCGCCGAACGAGTCTCGCAAGGGTTCTACATCAACGTCGATGTCGACCGTGCCGCCGCGGCGCGATATGGCCTGACGGTCGGCGACGTTCAGCGCGCGGTCAGTTCCGGCATGGGCGGCGAGAATATCGCGACGACGGTCGAAGGACGCGAGCGTTACTCGATCAATGTGCGTTATCTCGCGGATTATCGCAACGACCTGAATGCGCTTCGCCGCGTATTGATCATGACGCCGACCGGCGCGCAGATCCCGCTCGGCGAGGTCGCTCATATCGGTCTGAGTCCAGGGCCATCGATGATCCGCGACGAGGACGGATTGCTGACCGGTTACGTCTATATTGACCTCGCGACCGCGGACTATGGCACATACGTCGGCAACGCGCAGCGTGTGCTCGATCGGCAGCTTCATTTGCCTGCCGGATACACCCTGAAATGGTCGGGAGAGTATGAATTTCAGTTGCGTGCCCGTGAACGCCTGAAAATCATCCTGCCGGTCGTCTTCGGTCTGATCTTTGTGCTGCTCTACACGCTCTTCCAGTCGATGATTGAAGCGATCGTGCTAATTCTTCCGACTGTGTATGCGATGACCGGTGGGCTCCTTCTCCAGTACATGATGGGTTTTAACTTCAGCGTCGCGGTATGGGTCGGGTACATCGCTTTGTTCGGAATCGCCGTCGAGACCGGCGTCGTTATGGTAATCTATCTTCACGAGGCCCTGAATCGTCACATCGCCAATGGCGCGTTGACTCATGAGGAGATCGAGTTGGCGGTGATCGAGGGCGCGGTTCAGCGGCTTCGCCCCAAGCTGATGACGGTCGCGGTGGTAATGCTCAGTCTCGCGCCGATTTTATGGGAGAGCGGGATCGGCTCCGATGTGATGAAGCCGATCGCGGCGCCAATCGTCGGCGGGATGATCACCTCAACGATTCACGTCTTGATCCTGGTGCCGGTATTCTTCGCGATCATGAAGGAACGGAGCCTTCGGGAACCGCGGGTCGCTCGCGCAATCACGGTGACACGGAGGTGAAAACCGATTCGATGACAAAGCCGCGCGCACCGACATGGGGTTCATGCTGGTGGCGGCATTTGAGGACCACGCATCACCTTGCCCGGCATCGCACCGGTTGGCTGGCCGTCGGCGAAAGTGACGTCGCCATTCACGATTGTAAATTTATAGCCGTCCGCACGCTGCACGAACCTCCGTCCGTTAGCCGGCAAATCGAAGACCATTTCTGGCGGATGAAGCCGCAGGCGCTGGAAATCGATCAGATTAATATCCGCTTTCATGCCCGGCGCGAGCGTTCCGCGATCGAGCAGGCCATAGAGTTGCGCCGTGTCGTGCGTATGGCGCTTTACCGCGAACTCAAGCGGTAGCCGGTCGCCGCGACTGCGATCGCGCACCAGTGCGTCAGCATATAGGTGGGCATACTGGCATCGCAGATCAACCCGCAATGCGCACCGCCGTCGCTTAAGGACAGTACAGTATTGGGATTAGTTAATTGCGGCAGGATGGCATCGAAGGAGTAGGTCCTGTACGCCAGCGGCATATAGATGATCTCGCGGCCGTCGCGTTCGAGCAGCGTGTCCATTGCTGCGTTCAATGAATTCCAGAACCTCGCGCATCTTCATCCGGAGCGGCGTGAGGTGCCCGGAACGAAGGCCTTATCGCGCGTGCGATGCACCAGTGTCCGCGAAGTGCTGATACCGAGCGCCCCCGCATTGAGCCCATCGCGCACAACTGCCGCTGGGCCGAAACCCCTTTGGCTGAGCAAGCCAGGCGGTGCGTGAGGCGGGGCACTCCGCGCGCTACCGAGCGGTTCGACCTTTTTTAAAAAAAAATCTCGGAGGTCCGAAAGGCTAACGTTCCGTGCGGTAATCGCACTCTCCAGGGATGATTTCCAATCGGCGGTCTTGGTACTTGATGGAACCAACCCAAGCGCAGGTCTCGTGGCTTATCCGGACCACCCAAGATAGAGTTAGATGGTCAGGATCGAAACGAGACGCGGGTCCGGCTTTGATCCGCTTCACGGGGTGGCCCATTCGCTCCTCTTCGACCTCGCAGAATAACCTGAACAAACGATCCGTTGGCGATGCTCTCACGGGCGTTAAATTCACGACCATTCAGTAATCAACAACAGGAGAACAGGTAAATGAGTAGCGGAACAAGCGATAAGATTAAAGGCCGCGTTGAGGAAGCAACGGGAGTTATAACAAACGATCAACGCCTGAAAAATCAGGGAAAGGCGGACCAGGCTAGTGGCAAAGTGAAGAAGGCTGTCGAACACGTGGTCGACAAAGCGAAGCGCTAACTGGAGACGCGCGTGATCTGTATGATCTCACTCCATTGAGGAGCTAACGATGTGAATAGTAGGCACAAAGTGCTCGCTATAATTCCTGCGATAGCGCTTGGGATTGCTCTGGCAATCCCGGCGCTCGCGCTGGACACGAGCAGTAGTCCTCCCGTTTCAGCCAGCACTTCAATGAATCAGGCAGGCGAAGACACCCAAAGGGCCGTGCAAAACGCTTATCTTGGAACGGTTACGGCATTGCGAGATACGGCCATCACGGCCGAGATTAAAGCAGCTTTCGTGAGTGAGATGGACATCAAATCCTTCGACATTCATGTCACCACTACGGCCGGAGTGGTGACGCTGGATGGCCATGTACCGAACTCAGATATGGCGGCTCGCGTTGAGGCAATAGCGAAAAATACTGAGGGCGTTCGAGATGTAGCAAACAATCTGCGAATATCTTCTTCATCTTCTCAGAATTAGGAACACGCCAGATGATGCGGCGTTAATTGGCGATTGGCCCCATTGGCTGGTCGAATGTCAGAATCGGCTCTATCTTTTTCATGACGCGATAGCGTGCATAGCCGCGCGCTGCTAATACGGCGCCGAGTACGTGGTCGTGGTTTGTTTCTGCACGGTTCCACCATTCGGACCAGTCGTTACAGTGGTTGTGCTTTGATCCGAAGGCGCGTACGGAGCCGGCTGTAAATAGGTCCGTTGCACGGTGCCATTATCATAACGGGTTGTCGTGGTCGTGTTGTCATTTGCAAGCGGCGCCATCATAGGTGGAGTGGAAGTGTCATATTGCCGGGTGGTGGTCTCGGTGACATGAGTAGCAGGCGTACAGCCGGCTAGCCCGATTATGGCAATACCAGCCCCAACGATCATTGCGAAAGTTGTTGTGTGTTTCATAATTCGAAATCCTGTCGATCTTGTTCTCGACAGAAAGCTAGTGGAACCGCAAATCTCGCCTCGATTTATCGATTTCATGCTCGTTCTAGGAACCGAGCAAGCTTTCTGAGGGACTCTTAATACTGTTACTCTTTTATTGGTGTAGATACATCGGCTAAACGCACTATCGTGGCGTTTCCGTGCCGCAAGGAACGGCTCATATCAGCAGCGGCCCCGGCTTCGAACTTTATGCTGTCGCAGTTGCCTGGCGACAGGCAGCAGCGCGGGCGATATAATGATAAAAGGCCGATAGGATGGATCGTGGAGACGTCGAGGTTAAAGGGGTTTTGAACGCTCGCGGTTCGATTCGATATTACGGTCGGAGAGCAATCCCGCCGCGGCGACTGATTTGGTTATGACCGTCGAACACTGGATCGATCTCAAGTGCCATCCGTCCGCACGCCCTGACACGGTGCGCGCCATCCAGGTGCTTGTACGCCGATCGGAGACCGCCGAACTCTGGGTGACGTTCCGCCTCGATGGAGATATTCCCCGGATACGGGTTCCATTGCCGGGCGAGCCTCGATTCGCTCCACAACTCTGGCGCCATACCTGCTTCGAAATTTTCATCGCAGTCGAAGGGCAACCGGCGTACCACGAATTCAATTTCGCACCATCGGGAGAGTGGACCGTCTATGCCTTCCGCGGCTATCGCGACGGCGGTCCTGTTACGAACGAAACGATATGCCCGCACATTGCCGTGCGCTCCACCGGCAGCCGGCTTGAGCTCGATGCCCTTGTCCGGCTCGATGGCCTGTCAGCAGTCCACGCGCGCGCCTCGCTCCGTATCGGGCTTGCGGCGGTCATCGAGGCGAGCGATGGACACACGTATTGGGCGCTTCGCCATCCGCTCGACAAACCGGATTTTCATAACGCCGACGGATTCGCGTTGGTGCTTGATCGAGATCAGGCAGAACTGGATCCTGCCTTAACAGATCGGCGGCGCGGCCTGAAATAGACATTTTTGATGGATCACTCCCGACCACGAGGTCTCCGCCGGCGGCGCGTGGAGAACCTACTAGCTAAAACGAAGTATGACCGTTCCACCCGTAGCCGAATTGACCTTCTCTCTCGCTATTTCCTGGGATATCCCTACAAACCAAATCCATTGATTGGTTCTGCCGAAACAACGGAACTATTCACAGCTTCCCTCGACGGATTCGACTGTGTCACGTTCATCGAAACAATTTTGGCGCTCGCGCGCGCTGCGAACGTTGATGACTTTATTGAGTGGTTGCGAAAAATTCGGTATGAACAGGGTCGCCTCCAATGGGAATGGCGAAATCACTACATGACGCTTTGGATTCGCAACAATATAAGCGAAGGGATAATTAGGCCGGTTTCGATGCCGGGGATTCCCACACTCAGCAGGGAACGCGTCCTGAATCTCGTACCCGGACTCGCTGCACAGCGGACTCGCTTCAGATGTGCACCAAAGGCGTCAGTGCCGCGGCTCGTAACGAAGTTGCAGAGCGGTGATCTGATTTTTTTTGTCTCCACACGGAAAAATCTCGATGTGTTTCATGCCGGAATCATCGTGTACGATGGCAAAAGCATGCGCATGCGTCACGCATCGCGCAGCCAGGGTATGGTCGTGGAACAGGAATTGAGCGAATTTCTCGAGGAAAATCGGATGGCTGGCGTCATTGTGGTTCGGCCGCAAGACGTTACGGAGCGCCTCGCGGCCACTAACTAGAAAATCGGGTTTATCGATGAGGCGAATGCCCTCCTCGCTGAAAAGAGATGGCGCCAAGCGGCGGGGTCGAATGTGAACATCGTCTATCCAAAAGACTATTCGTCCATAAGTATTCGAGGACTCGTCGACGACGCCCATTCCGACGTCCTCTTTCTCGGCGATCCGCGCGTGAACATCGAACCCGGTCCGCGCATGTTCGATCGAATGGCGCAAGTCATACGCGAAACCGGAGCCGGTTGGGCTTATGCCGATGCAAGCGGCCATCCTCGTATTGACTATCAAAGCGGGAGCATCCGCGACGGGTTCGACTTCGGTCCGGTAGTTGGTGTGTCAGTTCAGGCGGCGCGGCACTCTGGAACCGACGGCGCCTTGAAGTGGGGAGGACTATACGACCTGCGGTTACGAATCTCGGAGAAGCACGCCGTCTTACGGATTCCTGAAGCATTGTACGGCGCATCGATGATTGATACGCGGCCGACGGGTGAAAAGCAATTCGATTATGTCGATCCGCTCAATCGCGATTACCAAATTGAAATGGAGCGCATCGCGACGGCGCATCTCAAACGAATCGGCGCCTGGCTGCCGCCGCACTTCGAGAACGTTTCAGATGCCGCGGAGACATTTCCAGTAAAGGCCAGCGTCGTCATCCCGGTTCGGGATCGCGAGCGGACAGTTCTCGACGCTGTGCAAAGCGCCCTCGCCCAGCGCGCTGATTTCGAATTCAATGTAATCGTCGTCGATAACCATTCCGCGGATCGGACGACAGAGATCCTGCGCGGGATTACCGACTCGCGTCTCAAGCACATCGTTCCCGAGCGCCGGGACCTGGGAATCGGTGGATGCTGGAACGAGGCGATTTACTCCATGCATTGCGGACAATACGCCGTCCAGCTTGATTCTGATGACCTGTATATCAGTGATGGCGTGCTTCGCCGGGTTGTCGCGGAACTTGAAGCTGGGCCTTATGCGATGGTTGTCGGCTCCTATACGATAGTCGATTTTTCGTTGAAGGAGATTCCGCCCGGCCTGATCGACCATCGCGAATGGAGTCGCGACAACGGGAGAAACAACGCGCTCCGGATCAATGGCTTTGGTGCACCGCGCGCATTCAATACGTCGGTTCTGCGCCGTATTGGATTTCCGAATGTCAGCTATGGCGAGGATTACGCAGTAGCGCTGCGCGTCAGCCGTAATTATGAGATCGGCCGCATCTATGACTCCCTTTATCTTTGCCGCCGATGGGAGGGCAACAGCGACAGCGCCTTGCCGCCCGAGGTTGCGAATCGGTACGATCGGTACAAGGACTGGCTCCGAACTATTGAGATTCAGGCTCGGATGCGGAGATGATCCACGAACTGGAAGAACTCTTTAAGCGACAGGTGCAGGCTTGGCCGCAACTCGCTAAAGGTATGGAAGGTCTTGCGCGGGCGAAAACCCGGCGAGTACGGATCGATTGGTTCGACATATACATCCGTCACATTCCCCATCGAGTCGCCAGCACAACGGCGGCGGTCGACCGGCAGTCAGTTGCGAAACGCCCGTGCTTCCTGTGTGCGGGAAATCTGCCCGCGGAGGAGAAGGGGGTGCAGTTTGATGAGGATTTCACAATCTACTGCAATCCGTTTCCGATCGTGGATCATCACCTGACCATCGCCCACCGGGAGCACGGCTTGCAGCGCATCGCGAACCAGTTCGGAAAGATGCTGGACCTGGCGGCAGCCCTGCCCGGATACTTCGTCATCTATAACGGTCCGGAATGCGGAGCATCCGCACCAGACCATATGCACTTTCAGGCTGGCTCGCGAGGATTGTTTCCAATCGAGAACGACGCCGCTGGAATGACTGGGATTACTGTGCCGAACTACACGAGAAATGTATTCCTATTTCGCGGCCGGGATCGATCCGCTTTAATTGCTCGAACGGATCAAGCGATCGATTTACTCGCGGAAACGACAGGCAAACGGTCAGAACCATTGGTTAACATCGCAGTCTTTCATGAGCAAGGGGAGTGGATTACCTATCTGTTCCCGCGAGGAAAACATCGGCCACGGGTCTTTCACACCGGCGAACTGACAGTGAGTCCGGCATCGATTGATTTGTGCGGAATATTTGTCGTGCCGATTGCGCACGATTTCGAAACGATTACTGATGACGCGATTGCCGCGATTTTTCGCGAGGTCACTTTGCCTGACGATCAGTTTCGGGAAGTTGCCGAGAAGCTGGAGAGTGCGCGTTGAACGTATCCGTGGGGCTGATCGAAGGACAATCCGCCGTCGAAGTCGAATTGACGGGCGCGTTTATCGATACTTCCGCTAAGCCTTACCTACCTGGCCGATACAGATTTACTTCTGAAGTTACCCTTGCTCCATCGGACGTGGCATCGTGCGCGTTTGCTCTGGACAACGTCGCGATCGGTATCGGATTCCATTGGGAACGCAAGGAGCGCCAGGTGTTCCGTGGGGCTTTTCGCCTTGTGAAACGCGCAGCCGGGTTGGCTGTAATCAATGATATTTCGCTCGAAGAGTATGTCACGAGCGTGATTTCATCCGAGATGAGCGCCTCGTGTCCACTTGAACTACTGAAAGCTCACGCGGTGATTTCGCGCAGCTGGATGTGGTTTCCGAAAGCGAATCCATCTCACTCCGGGAGCGGGCAGCCTGATGGTCTCGATGCTCGGGAAATTCTTCGCTGGTACGGCCGCGAAGCGCATCCGGACTTCGATGTGTGTGCCGACGACCATTGCCAGCGTTATCAGGGCATCACGAAAGCGTTCTCTCCGGCTGTTGCCGAAGCGGTTCGCGTGACGGCCGGCGAGTTTCTTCGTGATGGCGGCGCTATCTGCGACGCGCGGTTTTCCAAGTGCTGCGGCGGAATAACCGAGCGCTACGCGACGGCTTGGGAGGATGAGGATATTTCCTATCTCAGTTCTATGTACGACGGTCCGACGGCGCTATCCCGAGCTTACAGTCATGAGATGTGGATACGCTCCAACCCTCAGGCTTACTGCAATACGGACGATTCGGAGCTCCTCTCGCGCCTGCTCCCGGGATTCGATCAGGAGACTCGCGATTTCTATCGTTGGCGGATTACTTACTCGCCGGAGGAACTCGCCGATCTGATCGGGTCGAAACTGGCCGTGGACCTCGGTCCGATTCGCGACGTGCGTGCGCTCGCTCGCGGACCGTCAGGCCGAATATATCGGCTGAAGGTAACCGGGGAACGCGATTACGTCATCCTCGGCAAAGAGCTGGAAATTCGCCGCGCATTATCACGCACGCATCTTTACAGCTCCGCATTCGTCGTGGATATAGAGTCTGGCAGCTTTGTCCTGAGAGGAGCAGGCTGGGGACATGGTGTCGGCCTGTGTCAGATCGGCGCCGCAGTCATGGCAAATGAGGGCAAGACTTATACGGAAATCTTGCAACATTACTATAGTGGGACAACCGTCAGCGCGTGATGTCCGGGGCCGCGCGTTCACGATTTACTCGTCTGGCGACGTGGCCGCCGTCCCGGAGTTAGGGCAACGCGATCGCGGTATGCCAGGCGCGCGCCGTAGTCATATTACCCGTGAAAACGAACTTACCCGCATGAAAAAGCTCGGCGCCTTTTAGCGGCAGCAGCCGTGCCTTCGATGCGCCGAATCCGCCCGCAATCAGAACGTCGCCGTCGTCGAGCGCGGTTGCGGTATGATCCATGCGCGCGGCCTTCATGGTCATCCGACAGCCACCGGTCTTCTTAATCGTCCCTTTGACGCAGGCGAAGGTCTGTGTGATTGGATCGTAGAGTTCGGCCGTTCTGAGAGACGATCCTGAAGATGCAGTCCACTTTCCGGTCACACCCGTGCCGGCGCCGGTCAGTGCGACGGTCGCGCTGCCGTCGAAGCCGCCCGCCATCAAAACCTTACCGTCGCTGAGCAGGGTCGCGGTATGCCATGCGCGATGATCATGCATCATGGCGACCGGCGTGAAAGTGCCAACGAGGGGATTCGCACCAGGATTGAAAATCTCCGCGGTATTTTGCGCCGCGCCGGATCCGTCGAAGCCGCCCGCGATCAATACGGTACCGTCATTGAGCAGGGTTGCGGTTTGCCCGGCGCGCGCCGAGTTCATATTGGCGATCGCGCTGTAATTATCGGTATTGGTGTCCAGTATTTCGGCGGTGTTCAGTCCGGTGCCGGCCAGATCGGCGAATCCGCCCGTCACCAGAATCGAAGTCTCATCCTGCAACAGCGTTGCAGTATGCATCATTCGGCCGACCAAAGGATTACTAGTACTGGTCACATGGTCGTCAGGATGAATCACATCTGAAGTGCGGCATGAGTCGAGGTCCGGAGCGTTGCAGAGTCCCGCGATCGCCACGAAATGACCCTCGATATGAGGCGCCCCGGCAGGAATATCCAGAGCCGGAAAGAAGGCGCGTGGGTTGCTCATCGGTTGCAGGGTTGGGAGGGTCGGCACGGCGAAGGTTCCGGTTGTCGGGTCGTACGCCTCGAAATCGTCAAGCGTTAAGATGTTAAAGGTTATCGAAGAGCGAGCCGGCCGGGCACTGCCACTGAAGCCGCCGATCATATAGATCTCGCCGACATCGTTGTTAGATTCGGATTCCGCGGTGTCAAACATCACCTGCGACTGCTGCGTCGCGCGCGGCATGGTCATCGCGCCGGTAAGAATGAACTTCCTGAACCTGACGCTGTAAAATTCCGCGCTCTCCGTTACATTGCCACCAGTACTGACGCCGCCGGCGATTAATACGTCGCCGGAAATAGGTAGTCGCGGCGGCTTCGCGCGGGCCTCGGCGAATACTGGCGTGCTGTAAAGAATCAGGAGCGAAAGCAGGATGCGCGGCAGGCGATGGCGAGGGTAGTCGAGCAATATGGCAGTGGGGGCAGATGATGGCATTCTTTGCAGTTCCCTCTGGTAAGATTGGAAGTCAAGAAAGAGCAAAAGAGATGCCTGTACCGGGAATCCTGAAGTTTAGGAGGTTACGGCATTTACAGGCTACAAGAATATCGAAAACTGCGCAGTGTGTAATTCTGACATCCGATAGTTGCCTCGCAGGATCGAGTCGGCGGAACATCCCTTCGCGCTTGAACCACGCATGGTCAGCGATGCAACCGACCGGTTGGGCAAACGCCTCGCAGGGCTCAGCGTCGCCGCCGAAATTCGCCTGGCGTGACACCGATGAAGCGATGAAAGCAGTCGGTCAAATGGGCCTGGCTGGAAAATCCTACATCCAGCGCGATTTCAATGATCGGCATCTCCGTGGCACGGAGCAACACTTTGGCTCTTTCGAGTCGCCGCTCGGTGAGATAGCGATGCGGCGGCAATCCCGTAGCGGCTCTGAACGCACGGCTGAAATGATAGCGACTCAGCCGGGCCTCGTCAGCGAGCGCGCGCAGCGACAATTCCTTGCCGAGATCGGCCTCGATACGGTCGCGGACCCTTTGAAGGGCTCCTCCCGCGAGTTCGCCGTGCGTCGGTGTTAGATCGCGCGTGTGACCATTTAGCCGAAACAGGTGAAGAGTGAGCGAATCGGCCAGGGAATCCGCATAGAGCGAACCGCGTTCGCTCGGCGAACGAAGTTCCTCGGCGAGCGCGCTAACCATCGATGAGATTAGCGGATCGACAAAGCCCAACCGCATACGAAGCGAAGCCAGCCAGTTTTTCGCATCGCGCGCTCCCAGCAAACTCTCCAATCGCTCACGTGGCAGATCGACGGTGGTGACTCCGAGGATGCCACCGCGGCGAAACGTCGCGCTCGATCCGGGCGGCATCACGGTCACCTGGCCGGGCATCGATCGATCTGGGCCCCATCCGCCGCCGGAACGCCGGTAGACCGGGCCTTCCGTATGCAGTGAAACGAGCATATCCGGCAGATCGATGAGGTCGAACCGATCGACGTTGACTCGCCAGGAACAGACGGAGAGATCTCTCCAGCCGTAGCCCTCGCTCGATACGGTGGGACGGCTTCCAAAACTCGCCGCCAGCAACTCCGAACCGCGCAAGCGATCTGGCCGCACCTCTCCAGCTCGCGGTACCATTTGCTCAAAATAGAGGCTCAACTCCTCAACGGCAAGCGAAATAATCGCTCGGAGCCCGGCGCATAGATTTGGAAAAAAGGGCAAACATTTGGAAGATCGGCGAACCCCCTGGAGATTATGTGTGCTTTACAGGAGATCTTCCTTTTTGGGGCGGGGGCTCAAGGTTATCGTCGGTTTGCGAGGACTCACCATGAAAGTCGAAATCGATCTCGACGTCTGTGTTGGACATGGCAAGTGCTATCTCGTCGCTCCAGAGGTGTTCCAGCCAAGCGACGACCTGGGTCGTGCGAAGATTGTCCGCGAGGTCAGCTCCGCGGAGGCGGATCTCCTGCGCAGAACCAGGAACGCCGTGGCCGGGTGCCCCGAAGGAGCGCTCAGAATTGCCAATGAAGACTAGACCGCGCGGAAACCGCCCGATGCTGTAACGGTGATTGCGTCACACGCAAGTAACCGCCACCGCGGCTCGGCGCAAACGATCGCAGATTCCGAAGCCATAAAAATGGCGGGAGTGCATTTATGAGCGAAACTACCATAGCCGCTAGTATTTCAAATAGTCAGAGTCTCTTTACCCATTTCAATCATATCGATCCGCCAATCGGCCGCGACGGTACTCCAAATGAGTTTTACGAAGCGCTGCGCGACGAAATGGTCGAGGCCAATCGGCCGGTCGGCTGGAGCGAGGCTCACGGCGGCTTCTGGATGGTTGCCGGTTATCCGGAGACGCTTGAGGTGATGCACAACACGGATGCATTTTCGAACGATGCAGTCACCTTTCCGCGCTATGAAACAACCGAGCCCCTGATGCTAGCCGGCCAGGATGATCCCGCGCATAAACGCGCGCGGCTGCTGGTTAACGAACCATTCTCGCCGGGACGAGTGATGGATTTTACGCGCATACTGCGGGAGAGCGTCAATGCGCTCATCGACGGATTTATTCAGCACGGCCGGGCCGACGTCGCCAAGATAATCGGCGATCCCGTTCCGGCAATCCTGACGGCACTGATCCTCGGGCTGCCCGCAGAACACGGCCCGCGCTTCTTCAAATGGACGTGGGCGATGTCGCATGAATTTTTCACCGATCCCGACAGTGCCGCGCCCAAGCTCAAGGAGATGTACGCATACTTCGAGGAAGTCATCGAGGAGCGCCGCCGCAATCCGGGTGCCGACGTACTATCGCGCGTAGTGCAGGCGAAAATCGACGGCGATTACTTGAACCATGAGGAGCTGATTGGGTTCTGCACCGTACTTCTGCTCGGCGGAATCGACAACACCAGCAAACTCATCTCTACTTCTCTGTGGCGCCTGGCTTGGGACATTGAGCTCCGTCACCGGCTGACGAGAGATCGCAAGATCATCCCCCTCGCCGTGGATGAGTTCCTGCGCTACTACTCCCCGGCCTCCGTCGGCCGGTTGGTTAAGGAGGATGTCAGCGTCGCTGGCGTCCCGATGAAACGCGGACAGTATGTAATGCTGATGGCGCCGATTGCGAACCGCGACCCTCGCGTCTTTCCTTACCCCGACACCTTTATTGCCGATCGCAGCCCCAACAAGCATCTCGGCTTGGGAGCCGCAATACACCGATGTCTAGGAGCACATGTCTTGCGCGTCGAATCCAGAATCGTACTCGAAGAGTTCCTCACACGGATTCCGGAGTTTGAACTGGATCGAACCAGAACACCGAAATGGACGGCTGGCCAGCTCGGCGGAATGGGTAGCGTGCCGATCGTTTTTAAGCCGGGAGAGCGTCTCAGCCAGGGCCCTCCGAACGACGGCGTTCGAACGTGGCTGGAACACGCGATGGCGTATGCGTGAAAATGCTCAGCCGACTGCAAACTGAACTAACTTGATAGCCACAATGGAGATAATGAGATGTCCGAAAAACAGAGTCTCAAGTACCAGTTAATTGCCGCGCAGTGCGGTTTCGCATTCGAGATCCTTTACACTTTCTTCTGGGCATATCTCGGTCATAACCTGCCGCCCGCCTCGCCCAACCTAAGCGCACCCGACCTCGCTGCGATATTCGCACAGCATCACACCGCAATCCTCTTCGGGAACAGCATGGCCGCGCTGGTCGGCATACTGTGGGTGCCCTGGACGGCTCAGCTCACGGTGGTGATGTGGCGGATCGAAGGGTCGAGCCCGGTTTTGACCGTCATCCAACTTATTGGCGGTGCTCTCACCGCCTGGGTATTGATGTTCTGCCCGGCAATCTGGGCGGTCGCGGCGTTTCGGCCGGACACCGATCCGAATACCGTGCGGATGCTGAACGATCTCGGTTTTATACTATTCAACGTCACCTATGCGGTGACGTCGGTACAGGCAATCGCGGCCGGTATCGTCGGCCTCGCTGACAAAAGCTCAACCCCGATATTCCCGCGCTGGGTGAGCGGCTGGGCGATCTTCGCTGGCCTTAGCTTCATTCCGATCAGCGCGATGCCGTTTTTCAAAACGGGTCCGCTGGCGTGGAACGGGGCGCTCACTTTCTGGACCCTCTTTGGAACCTATTTCATCTGGACCGCTTCGATGGGCGTGTGCATGGCGAAGGATGCGAGCCGGCGGCTGCGCGAGGTAACCGATCTCGAGGCTCCGCGACCATCAAAGGAGCGCCCGGCTGGAACCTCCGCTGCCGCGGGGTTCTGATTTCGTTAGGATCAAGTTGTAAGCAGCCCGACGTCCTCGTGGATTCCAAAAATACCGAGCAGCCGGAGCCACTCGGCCTAGTCAGGTTGGAAACGCGAAAAGCTTCGCGTCCGGATCCCGCCGTCCACCAATTGCGGCGGAAACGAGTTGCGCGGCAAGCATGGAATACGTGATCCCGTTTCCGCCATAACCCAGCACCGCGTAACAGCGCGAATGGCCTGGAATTGGACCAATACTGGGTAAGCCGGTATTGCTCTGACCGAACGAAGCTGTCCATGCGAACTGTGGGCGTGGGTCGACCCTCGGCAACATTATCGCAAGTTTCTTTTCCAGAGTTTTCGCTTTGTCGTTGAGCAAAGCGTCCCGGTGGCCGGTGTCCGCAAATTCTGCGTCTTCACCCCCACAGATGACGCGCCCATCAATCGTGGTGCGCACGTATAGGTAGGGGTTCGCGGCCTCCCAAATGAAACACTCCTCGGGCCAAAGTCGCTTCGGCTGAGTTTTCGTAGCGATAACCCATGTGGACTGAATGCTGTGACCTTCGACGGGCACTATCTTCGGCACCTCATAACCTGTGCATAGTACGATTTGCCGTGATTCGATCGTGAAGCGATCCTTAGTCATTGCAAGAGCAGTGTCCTTCCGAGAATGGATATCCGCAATCTCATGTGGCGCGTAGATCTGCGCGCCGAGTTGCTGGGCGCGTCTTAAGAATCCCGAGGCGAGAGCCCGCGGATCCGCAGCGACATTATTGTCGCTCACGATCGCGGCAGATCGGGATAAGCCGAAGCGTGCTCGAAGGGCATGTCGATCGAGAAACCGGCTGGGTAATCCGAGTCGTTCGCGCGCGCGAGCTTCGTTGGCAAGTCCGTGCGCATCCAGAACCTCCCCCGCCAGATAGACCGACGGACGTAAGCTCATCGCAGCGTCAATCTTCTCCCGGCGGGCGAGGTGGTACAGCGCATCGAGAGCGGCCTTGGACCTCAGCCACGCACGTTCCGCAGGGCGTGCCCCCAGCTTGCGCTTGAGATGAATCAAGGGAATATCAATTTCGTATAGCAATAACGCGGTGCTTGCAGGAGTTGAGCCCATGACCGGTCCACGCCGATCGACAACTGCGACGCGGTGCCCGTCACGCGCAAGCGTATAGGCGATAAGTGCTCCGCTAATCCCTGCACCCACGACCAAAACATCCGTCTCCAGGTCTTGCTTCAACCGCTTGGCGCGAGGAAAGTGTCGCGGATAAGCCATCCATACCGGCTTACTTGATCGCAGCTTCCTCTTGACCGTTAGATATTGTCGCACGGACGAACGGCCGTATCCTGCTCCTTCCCTTGCGCTTTTCTCCTGCTGCTCTACGCGGGTTCCCGCATTAGCATCCCGGCGCATACCTGCAATCACCTACCGGATTCGTGCAGATCGCAGATACTCTGCTTCCGTTTGTGTTATATTGCCTTAACGCTCTGACTAGTGCTGCGTGCCGCCATTTGCCGAATTGCGATTCCGATCACGAACATCGCGGCTGCTCCGATAGCCAACGCCTGCCACCAGGGAAAGCCTCGCCAGCCCAAAAAAGATTGATGGAGAAGCAGAACCAGTGCGGCGACCGCGCATACTGAAGCCCCTATGAGCACTACCATCATCGCGAAGGTCGCGAGGGCATAATCGATTTGTATTCGTAGAGCAGCAACAAGGTTAATTTGGAGCAGGTCGACCTCGGAGTGCAGGATGCGTGAGACATCGTCCATTGATCGGGTAACCAGTGTGGCCCAATCAGGATGGCTATCGTGCGTCCCGTTACTGGGTGGATGCTGCTTCTCTTCCATTGCTTCTCTTCCCATCTTCTGAGAATTTTTTCGACAACGCGAATCCCAGCAAGGCGAAAATCATGACAGGTCCAAGTACCGAAGGATGAGCCCTCGAGCCGAGCACGAAGCCCAACGCCCCTGCCGTCCAAGCCGCCCCGATGGGAGAGTTCTCTATCAGGCGATCGGGACGAAGCTTGCTTTCCAGCTCCTCAGCCTTTGCGCTGACCTCGGACAAAGTATCGCGGAGGTCCTGACGCGCGTCGTTGAATTCATCCCGATTCTGGGAAATCTTTTCGTCGGTTGTCACGTCTTTAATCCAGCGTTTGCGTTCATCTTTCTTCCATTGTTGTGACTGCCAGTGAATAGTTCGACGAGGGTGGTCGTCACGGCTCCGCGAAGGGCGATCCGAGCTGCGACGGTGAGTAAACCCAGACCGATTCGGCTGTTAAGACCGCCGCCTAAAACAAACCCTGCGGTAGTCGCGATCATCACCGCTTTAATCGGTTCCGCTCTTACGTAGTCGGCCAGGTCTCGGCTTCGTTGATCTCCGGACGCTGTTGAATCGGCTGAAACACTCAAGGAACACACCGCCGTCAGGACATCCGCCTGATCATCTGCGCCGCAACGTAGCCGATCGCAAACGCGCCGGCGATTGCCAGCCAGGGTTCACGCCGAACGAAGTCACCCACATCGAGATTAAGGCCTTTATCTTCGGCGAACTGCTGGGCCGCCCTATAGCCATCTTTCACAGTCTGGCCGGCTTGTCCGGCCGCATTTCGGCCCTGATCCATCGCTTGCTGAACTGCTGATTTTGCCGTGTCTTCGTATGCCATTGGTATTGCCTCTTCATCCTTGGGGTTATACTAAGGCATCGCGCGATCCTGCGCTAGGATCGCGCGATGCCAGTCGTCGGTTTACAGTTCTCTGTTTGCGTGCCCTGGGACCCGGATCGGCAAGAGGACAAGAGATTTCCCGCTCGCCGACCGAACAGCGATGCTACCGCAATTTTCTCGATCGGATGCCGCTTCTCCACCTACACTTCGAGTGCTTTATCAGTCGTGCCGCTCGGCCGGCGCCATATGATCCTTGGAAACTGACGCTTCTCCTGTGTACGAGATGTCCTCGGCACCGCCGGCCTCAAAGATCTTCTTCGCTCGATCGCGCTCGGCGCTGTCTTCGGTGTGGACCGACATCAAAATGTTTCCGTCCTTAACCTTTCCTTCATATCGTTTCGCCTCATACTCGGGAATGCCCATACCGATGAGCGCTCCCGTGAGGCCTCCAACAGCCGCACCACCAGCCACACCCGCCAAGGCCGCCATGATTGGACCAGCCGCGATGAAGGGTCCGAGACCGGGAATCGCCAGCGCCCCAATTCCTACCATCCAGCCCAATGCACCGCCCAGCACCGCGCCACCGGTTGCACCCGTGGCGGCACCCTCTGGGGCCTTGGTGTGTTGCTCATGAGCAAAATCCTTGGTTCCTTTCTTGTCAGGAAACAGTACTGATACGTCGCCATCGGAAAATCCGGCCGCTTTCAACTGGTCGGCTATCGTGATCGCTTGCGACTGACTCTTTGCAATACCAAATACCGCTTTTGCCATGTTGTTGCCTCCTAGTCCTGACTCTTAACTTCGAGTTGATTGCGGGACCTTTAGCTATTTCGCGGCATGCGCGCTCGACGTAGCGCTCGCGGGCTTAGCCGCCGCCGATTGCTTCTCGAGTTGCTGCTTGCGCGCCGCCAGTTCGACGCCCAGTTCCAATAGACGGACCTCACCAAGAAACTTCTTGGCGTCGGGAAACATCTCGCCCTCCTCGTCCTTGACGTGATGCTCCACGTCTTCCATGAGCACTTTGATCTTCATGGCGTAAGTTTCGTCAGAGGGCGTAATACTCGCGATTTGCGCGAGTAAAGTCTTTATCTGCTTGTGCTCCTCATAGCCTTCGCGCACTTCGTCCTTAACCGCCTCTGAGCGCGCCTTCTTCACAGCCGGATAAAAGATATCTTCCTCGATGATGGCGTGAACTTCCAACGCGGCTTTTATTTCGTTGAAAATATGTACCTTTTCACCGTTCTGCTTAGTAACTTCTTTCTCGCGCGCGAACATTTTCTTCACGGCTGCATGGTCGTGTTTCAACAATGTAATTGCATCTTCCTTTTGCATTTCTAAACCTTCCTTTTGTATTCCACGTCAGTGCGGTTAATTTAATCGACGATCTGAGCGAACTTCATGGACCAAGCAGACAACTATTGGCGCAAGCGCACCAATACTGGGCGCGGTCACAGCCCTCGGACGCGATCTGTTGCGTTCACCCTCAAAGCCTAACATTAAGTTTATGCATGTGGAGTGAGCCGGTTATCCGCAATCGCAAACTGCCGTTATTTAGAGAACGAACAGGCCAGAATGGATTGATATTTGCGCGAGTCCGCTAAATTCATCCGAGTGCAGAACGGGCGTCGAGACTTGAAACTTACGCAAGCGCATAAATGTTTCACGGTATTCGGTGCGCCAGTATTATCCCCATTCGGCGACACTCCCATTGATTATGCTAGGGCAGTGCGAATTGATTAGCTGACCAGCGTTTCCGTTTTTCGCGACTGCCAGTGAGTCATGTCCTTCGCCTTCTTTTATTGAACGAAATCTTTAGCCGGAGAGCAATGAATTGGACGATTTACGAAGGCTAGTTTTTGTTCTTCAGAGAACTGTCCATCCCTGGCACTTATAACCGCTCGGAAGCTAATATCACTGCTTGGGATACGCAAACGCGGAATTCAACAGTCGGCAAATCGCGATCACGATTCGGAGAATCGCGACACACTTCATATGCGAGGTAGCTAGATGGAACGCTCAGGACTTTCAACCACTGCTGACCATCAGTCTGGATTAGTAGATCATTTCGCCCGGAATGAGGCTCACTCGTCAGGTGTGTCTTGGGCCGCAGTAATCGCCGGTGCATTCGTGGCGGCCGCATTGTGGCTTATCCTGCTCGTCTTGGGCACCGGAATGGGTTTATCTGCCGTCTCCCCATGGTCGAATTCGGGAGCGTCGGCGTCGACCATCGGTAAAGGCGGCATCGTTTGGTTGATCATTATCCAAATTATCGCCTCGGGGTTGGGCGGCTATCTTGCGGGCCGTCTGCGAACAAAGTGGGCGACGATTCATACCGACGAAGTATATTTCCGCGATACGGCCCACGGATTTCTGGCCTGGTCAGTGGGCCTCGTAGTTACCGCTGCTTTCTTGGCTTCTGCTGCGACCTCGATGGTTGCCGCCGCGGCGCAACAGACATCCTCAATTTCAACTTCGAGCGGATCCGTCGGGGCGCAAGAAGACAATTCTAACGCATATTTTATCGACACTTTGTTCCGTTCGAGGACTTCGAGCCTCGATCGCCCCGATGCTCAGCTACGTTCTGAAACCAACCTTATTTTCGCTACTGCCCTCAGCCATGGGCATCTCTCGGACGCTGACCACACCTATCTGGCCAGACAGGTCGCGGCGAAAACCGGCCTTGATGAAGCAACGGCAGAACAACGGGTTTCTGAAGTGTTCGCGGAAATGCAGAGCGCCGCTGAAACTGCTCGCAAGGCGGCAGCCCATTTCTCGCTTTGGTTATTTGTCTCTCTGCTCATTGGTGCGTTTTGCGCGAGCTATGCGGCGACGATCGGAGGGAGAGAACGCGATCACGTACAGCTCATTTAACCGATTTCTTGCTCCCGCCTGGGAGTGTGAAAAATTCTCTACCGATTGAGGAGAATCACGATGCGTTCAATTCTACTTTTCTTTCTGGGAGTGCCGATTCCGATCATAATTTTAATCGCCCTTTTCAGTCATTGTTGACCTTACTGCCTAATATGTCGCGAGCGGGACTCCGCCTGTCTCTGCTGGCATAAACTTCTAATTCCCCTGGAGCCCCATGGGGGTGTCTCCAGGATTCAAAGCCGGCTGGGCGACAGCCAATCGCGTTGTCATGATAATCGTAGTTCGCAGGGAATCGAAATCCGGGCGTGTGCGCGCGATTTGCGAGCGCGGGCGAACCGAGAAAGCGCCTCCGGCGGCGCTAATCGGCGAAAACGGGCAAATCCTACCCCGGCGCGAAATTGCCAGGTCCATCGATAGCGCAGCGGATGCCAGGGGCGTTCTGATGCAGCTCTTCCTACGCGTTCTTCACTTTAGGCGCGTCGGTAGAGAAGGCGCGTCGTGCCATGCATACCGCCGGGGTCGCCCAGTACCCTCGGCAGGCGTCTGTAGCCTTTCCACGGCTCCGTGTTTTCAGCCACCACCAGCCAAGTTGGGAAGACTTCGGTTTCATGCGCGATCTGCTCCAGGAGCCCGCCGCGGCCGAACCGGTCATAGTTACCGCCAAAGCCATGGTCTTGTAATAATACACCGAAGGGTGCGGAAGCACCGCCGTTACAAAACAGAGCGTCATATGCTGCAAATCCGTCCCACTTGAGGAACATTATAGCGAGACGGCGAGGCCCATGGTCATCATTGCGATCGCTGTCACGCTCGACAATGGCCACCAATCCGAACGAAAGTGATGCAAGAGGGTATTGATTTCGGCGTTGTGCCTTGCGGACGAAGTGAGGGAGCCAGTCTTGGGCTCTCAGTAATAGCTGCGTCACCTCCATCGCTCCGATGGGGTGATAGCCTAGCAAATGGCCCGGATGCGATGGGTGAAGCGTTCGTATGATTTCCCTGCGCTTGTACCACTGGTCGACGTAAACAAAAGCATGGGCGGCGTGCGCCGACGCAAAGAGTTTCACCGCGTGCCCGTCGTCTCCGGAGCCGGGATAATAGACGATCCGAGACGAAAAAAAGGCTCTTGGATTAAACCCATCCCCCTCGGTGTACCCGTCCAACCACTCGGGTAACGGTTCGCGATCTCGCCTAAGTGCATTGACGATGGTCATGACTCTCCCGTCACTTTTCGGATGTTGGCGGAAACTATTTGATAGCCGGCTGGGCGACCGTCAATCGCGTTGTCATGCGTCAGCGAATGGCAGTTAACCATTTGCGATCTTTCGCGAACTCGATGGCGCGAAAGAGTCCCAGCTGGTTCACCCAAATGAGCGAGCTATTGTAGCTCGCCGCAAATAGACCGCATACTTCAGATCCGGCGCGTGCTTCCGTAACGGCGATCGCCAGAGCACTCTAACGCCGCTCGTTTGGCGCAATGGGTCTGCCTACCGGCCTTCCTTAGCGAAAGCCGCGTAAGACCCGACCACTGTGATGAGTGATCACATCGAGTCTGACTATTCTGCGCGTTGGACTTTTCTATTCACTTCATTCTCTCGGCTTTTTTGTCGGCCGTTGCCGGTTCAATGTTGCGGTCCCAAAAGCGCAGTCGCCGACAGCATTCAATGAATTTAGCGACGTCCGTCGCTGATTCAATCTGCACAAAACCCTTATCCAGATCTCGACCTCCCAACGTTCCCTTTACCAGCGGCGAAGACGACTCGACATACGCAATAAATTTCGAATGGGCGAAAGCATCGGAAACAAAATCGCGTGCTGCGGGGTTGTTCGCAAGTTCGACAGCCGCTACCTCTGACACCATCAACGCCACCGCATCGTACAGTACAGAGGGGCCACCGCTGATGGTCTGATGAGCTTCGACCCACGTACCGTCACTTGCCTCGACTCCGCCAATTTTTGGCGCCACCACCTCAAGCGAAGCGCCTTCTTCGATTAGAGCCTGGCGCAATGCCTTCAGTAACTCAGCATTGACCCTGTCGGACACAACTACCCCGACTTTCCGTCCTTTAAAGCTGACGGGGGGATTGAGCACGATGCTCAGCGACCGCAGCGCCTTGAGGTCGGTGCGAGGCGCACGCGCGGGCTCGCTCGGTTTCGGCGTCACCTTCAGGCGCAACGCTTTCGCGACGGTCTCCGCCAGGGCCCCGTCGACATTCAAGAGATGGGAAACCAAGCGGCTTCGAATTGCGACGGTTTCGACCTTGCTCAGTTCGAAGGTGAAAGACGCAGCGATGTGTTCCTGTTCGACCTTGGTTTGACTGAGGTAGAATTGGCGCGCTTGGCTGTAATGGTCGGCGAAAGTCTCCGAGCGAACGCGGAGCTTTGGACCCTCTTCTGCCGCAGGGTAAGTTTCGAAACCGCGATTCGGCGATTCGCGAGGACCGCCCAACTCACCACCCCACGAATTAGGCTCATAGTTCACGCGAGTCGTGGGATTGACCGATGCCATATGACCGTCTTGCTGAAGCGTATGCATAGGGCATTTCGGCGCATTGACCGGGAGAAAAGTAAAATTCGGGCCTCCCAGCCGTTTCACCTGAGTATCGAGATAAGAAAAGTTGCGTCCTTGTAATAGAGGATCGTTGCTGAAGTCCACTCCAGGCACCACGTTAGCGGTGCAAAATGCCGCTTGCTCCGTCTCTGCGAAGAAATTATCCACGCAACGATCGAGCACCAGACGCCCCACTTTTTTTATTGGGAGTTCCTCTTCCGGAATGATCTTGGTTGCATCGAGAACGTCGAAGGCGAATTTTTCAGCAAAGTCATCATCGAACAGCTGCAAGCCAAGTTCCCATTCCGGGAAATTCCCGGACTTAATTGAATTCCACAAATCCCGCCGATGAAAATCCGGATCGGCGCCGTTGAGCTTGACCGCTTCATTCCAGACTACTGACTGCATTCCGAGCTTGGGCTTCCAATGGAATTTTACAAATGTTGATTTGCCGCGAGCGTTGACCAGGCGAAAAGTGTGCACCCCGAATCCTTCCATGAAGCGAAACGAACGAGGTATTGCGCGATCGGACATGATCCACATCGCCATATGAATGCTTTCTGGCGTAAGCGATATGAAATCCCAAAAATTGTCATGGGCGGTCTGCGCCTGGGGGAATCCACGATCGGGCTCGGCCTTGGCGGCATGAATGAGATCGGGAAACTTGATCGCGTCCTGGATGAAGAATACGGGCATATTATTGCCCACAATGTCCCAATTGCCTTCCTTCGTGTACAGCTTTACTGCGAAGCCGCGCACGTCGCGGGCAAGATCAGCCGAGCCTTTGTTGCCGGCCACTGTGGAGAACCGCACGAAGGCCGGAACCTTCTCGCCCGCACGCTGGAATAGATCAGCTCGCGTGACGGAGGCCAGCGAGCCGTAATTTTCGAAGAAACCATGCGCGCCGAAGCCGCGCGCATGAACAACGCGTTCCGGGATTCGCTCATGATCGAAATGAAAGATCTTCTCGCGAAAGTGGAAGTCTTCCAGGGCGGCCGGACCTCGTGAGCCGATCTTTAGAGTATTCTGATCATCGGAAACCGGGATTCCTTGCTGCGATGTGAGCTGAAGGACATCACCGCCCGCAGTCTGATGAGTTTCGCCGCCCTCCCCGCGGATTACCGTCTGATCATTTAGACGTACCGACTTGCGTTTCTGATTAGTATTCTTGCTAGCCATATGTACCTCTGTGCCTGATGCCCGAATTGATTTCAATAGTCAATTATTATGCTTGAAGGAATATGTGATCGTGTCCTTGAGTCTAGGACGTAGCGAGTTCCAGCGCATACTTGCGGCAATGCTCGAGATATTCGCCTTCGTGGCTCACTAGCAGATCAACGACGCTTGACCATAGCCACGAGGGTGCGTCCAAATTCGTGGTTCGATGGCGTTGTAGTTCGTCGTGCCATTTTTTCCTCGCCATCTTATCCAATTGTCGAGCGTGAGCTTGGCCGACGACCGCAGCCAGGAACCAGGCAGCCTTCATAGCCTCGTCGCGGGTGAGATGTTCAATTTCGAGCTGCAGGTCTTGTGGCAGAAGTTCACGCAAAAAAACCGCTCGATCGAGAAACCGGCCGGCCAGCATCCGTTGCCCAAGATTCGGCGTGAGATGTTGCGCGCCTTCGACCACTCGCTCGGCATTGTCCCGCGGCATTCGGACTCTCGAATACCGGGGCGCCAGGGCTTGAGTGGCTTCCTTAATGTCCATCAGGCAGAGATTCTCGCCCTTGTAGGGTGATTCGCCGATTCCCAGGAGTACGGCAAAGCGAAGTCGCCCCAGCGAGCTGCATCCTTTCATCCAGTAGGCGGCATCCAGAACCTTAATCGGCGCTTTGTCGTCGCGATAATGGAGCGAAGTCGCGAGTCGGCGCACGTCTCTTTGCTCGAACAGCCTCTTGATTTCAACCTTCTCGTCTCTTCGAAGTGGCCAGAATCGTCTGCCCAGCGGAATGGTCGGAGCGGCATCCCCGATGCGATCCTCGGCCATCTGCTTCCATGATCGGCTCGAAGAACGTCCCATGGCGCACCGGATTGATCTCGGTCTTTTCTGTTTGAAGTCTGGCGCCTGTGAAGCGTCATCGAAAGCCTGTTCATATCCTCCCATCATGTTTTCCAGCATCTTTGCTGTAGTGACTCCGGGAAGATCCGAACCGCGAGCGGCAGTTGCCAGGGACAGACCAAGTCGAACCAGATCGTGTGCCGGGTTTCCGATTACAGTCTGATCCAGGTCACGAATCTGAATGTCAATATGTCCCTCAGCATCGGCAACAGGTCCAATATTGCCGACGTGGCAGTCGCCGCATATCCATACCGCCGGCCCGTGCGGCAACTGTTCGACGTCGGAATGTTCGAGCCATTCGTAAAACTTGCGGGTGTTGCCGCGAACGTATGCATGAGCTGAGCGAGCCATCTTAAGGCTTCGGCGCGCCAGCAAAACAGCTTGGCGATCATTGAACAGCGCAAACTTTCGAGCTTTTCTTTTCACAAGCTTTGGACCGCACGCGCCGCGCATTTGGGCAGAATATCCACTTCCTTAAATCTTTTGGCGGTATGGTCTTTGAGAACCAGATCAAGAGAAGCTACGTATTGTTCATCGCTGCTGTCCGCGAGGCGTGCCGGATTACTTTTTGCGCTTATAAAAGCCGCCTGCGATAGCCCTTTCTTGGCACACTTTGGATAACGGTGTAAGAGTATATTACTCGGCTTCCACTTTCACTTCCGGCGCCGAAGAATATGCATCAGAGACGTCCGTAATGCTGACAAGACGTTCCTTAGAGAACGCAAACACGTTCAAAGGTTTCAGAAACGATTACTGTTGCACAGGGTCTGATGAGGGGCCAGCATTCAAGAATTCAATGTTCGCGACATGCCGTTCCTGGTTCAGGATATTGGTTCCCTAAAGAACTAAAAAATTCCTGCGCGGATTGGCACATCGCGATACGTGGTGGTATAGAATCGCGAAAAGAACCTCGCGCGTGAAAAAGAAAAAATGCGTGTTTTGCAAAGCGTTGAATTTGATGCCTGACGGTTTTCAAGATGTATTGCTTGCACGAGCGTGACGCTCGCTTTAACAATAGATGAGACTTTCGAGTAGACCCCAGTGAGCGGCAATAGTTCTCCGTCTATACGCCAGCACGGGAAGTCAGAAATTCCGACGGCAACTCTGGAGGAAGTTGACGCCCTCTCCGAGTTCGGACTCCGGCCGCAGCGCGTCCCGAACTACCACGCCGAGTGCGACGCGTTGGCGACGCTGACGCTTGAAATGGCGGAGAATCCGAGCAACCTTCTCCAGCGGTTGTGTGAGTTGGCGCTTGACCTCTGCCGCGCAGACTCGGCGGGAATTAGCATCTTAAATGGCGACGTTTTCCGGTGGGTGGCGGTGGCCGGTATATTCAGCGATCACCGCAATGGAACGATGCCGCGAAACGCCAGTCCGTGCGGCGTGTGTATCGAGCGCAATGCCACACAAGTGATGTATCTCGCCGATCGCTGCTTTCCGGAGATTCGCGCCGAACCTCAGTTCGTCGAAGTGCTCCTGATCCCTTTCCATGACCATGGAACACCGGTGGGTACGGTCTGGATCGTCGCGCACAGCGAGGAGCGAAAGTTCGATCGAGAAGACGAGCGCATCGTCCGCTCCCTGGCGCAATTTGCCGCGGCGGGATGGCAACTGCTGAAAGCATCGGATCTCGAGGCGGAGTCGAATCGCAACAAGGATGAGTTTCTCGCTTTGTTAAGTCACGAGTTGCGCAATCCAATCGGATCGATCCAGATTATTGCCGATAGCCTCGCACGAATACCACTCGACGGAGCCTTTGTTAGAGTCTGCGCCGAAAGGCTCGATCGGCAAACCAAGTCGATAATGCGAATCGTCGATGACATCGGCGACTTTACTCGCCTTGCGCACCGAAAACTTTCGATCGAACGTGAGCTAATTGACCTGCGAATGGTGCTACTGGAGGTATTGGAAGAGAGCCAAGAGCGGCTGAACGCTGCGAAACTGGTTGCGCGCACTGACATCCTGGAAGCGCCTGTAGCCGTGGTCAGCGATCACCTCCGCCTCAAACAGGTTTTAGACAATATCCTGTCAAATGCCATCAAGTTCAGCGACGTCGGTGGAACGATCACAGTCTGTCTGAAGACTGATTCCGAAGGCGCGATTATACAGATCAGCGACAATGGACGCGGATTCGAGGCTGCGTCAAGCGAAGCGATATTCGAGCCATTCGTACAGGCCGGGCGCGTCGGCGCTCGCGAGCATACCGGCCTGGGTCTCGGTTTGGCCATCAGCAAGCAGCTGACGGAATTACTCGGCGGGACGATAGTGGCGTATAGCGAAGGACTTGGCAGGGGGGCCACGTTTACCCTGATTCTGCCGCACGGCTAAGCGACTTCCAGGTTACACATTCCGAGAGAGCGCGGTTCACCGTGATATCCAGAGCGAATCGAAGTGATCGGTATTGGAAATATCCGACCATTGGAAACGCGCTGCTGGGGTTGCTATTGAGAATGCTCACGCAACCATTGACCGCGGCTTTTCTGGGTATTGGGAGAAGGTATTGCGCCGCGAATCACTTCGTCGATTAGCCAATCGCTCACGGACGAGTCTCGGTGACTACCTGGGCGTGATTGAGGAATGCAACCAACGAAACGCCGCCAATGGTATTTCCAATCAGCACTGGCGTCAGGTAACCGCCGAGCATACCGCGCCATGTCAGCACGCCCCGGGCAACCAAATAAAACGCGTCAACTGAGCCAGCGATTCCATGAGGCAGATCGCCAAGCGCCACCAGATAGGTCATGACAATGATGATGAACGGGCGCGAGGAATCGGCTCCTGGCATCATCCATACCATCAAAGCAATAAGCCATCCCGCGACGATTCCGCGGATCAGTAATGAAGTCCACCCAGCCGACGTGGCAGCACTGGCTATATCGGCATATGCGTTATTAACCTCGGGCTTGAATATACCGAAGCTGGCGAGTGCCCAGGCGAACGCGCACGCCCCCGCCAGATTGGCGAGAAGCACGACGCTCCATAGCCGCGCGACCTGCGTCAGCGTCGGCAAATCGCGCAACGTCAGCAGTGGCAGCATAACGGTCAGGGTATTTTCTGTGTAAAGCTGCTGGCGCCCTAGGATCACAGCCAGGAAGCCGACGCTGTAGCCGAAACTCACCACTAACGGCCGCCAACTTGTATCCGCAAGATGCGCACGCAGTAGTCCACTGGCGACGAGCGAGAAACCGATCGAAAGGCCGGCGGCCAGGCCGGACTAGGTGAGCGCACTGATTGGCCGCTGCAGCTCACCTTCGCCCTCGGCGCGGATCGCCTCATGGATAACCGCCGCACGAGGGGCTGTGCGCTCTTCGGCGACACGGCGTTCGGATTGACTGAGCGCCGTTGCTGAATCACCGCTCGCGTCCACTGATGGCGTCTTGTTCAATTGACTCCGAGCGAAAGGTCAGGAGCAGATCTTCAGGTCATGCAACAATTGTAAGGGTTCGTAGGAAGACTTTCTCGACAGGAAAAGAACTTGACGGTTCACCCGGTAGTCTGCGCGATGTCACGTGATGGTTGCAAGTAAAAACGCTAATCAGAAAGGCTTGCCAGGGAACCAGTCGAGAGTTTACGTGGTTCTCGGAGTTGTGCTCCAGGGGACAGAGGGCAGTCCACGAACATCTCCACCGGGCTGAACGAATTGGTCCTTCTTATATCGAAGAACATCAAATCTCGAAGGAAGTGTGCGGCCCTGTATTCCGAATTGCACTGAGACGAGCCCCGCCCACGTTGCTTGCCTCTCGACAGGATCGCTAAACCACTGCTCAACTCCGATTTCCTTATGATATTGGCGCAGGTTTTCAAGGGGCGCCGCCCACGATGCTGCCAAGCAATGAAACGCCTGTTAATTTCATCGATCGAACCCCCACCGCCTTCGCCCATTCCGATAAACCATACCGGCGCATCGGTGCGCCCATAGCCAAAGAAATTTGCGTCGAAATCTTCAATCAATTGATCGTTAAACGAGGTTTCCATCTAATTTTTCCTCCGGTGGGTATTTAGTTAGTTTTTTTATGAATTGGCGTCCGCCATCTCTTGGCGAGTCCGCGCCTCTTCTTTCGCCGACTGAACCGCGAAATCGAGCAGCTTGGGAAAGTCTTGGAAGGAACCGAACAAATCAGAGAGGGTGCCGCAACATATCGATCATGTGAACTACGATCGACTCTGAACGCGAATGCGCGGCTGGACAGCACGGAAGTTGACGATCACAAACACCGTCAGATTGACCGGCAAAGCTGAGAAGCAGGGCAAAAAGCAAATCCCGGAGATGGGAACCCGCGAGCATGTCGGAGCGATTATCGCGAATTCGGAGGAGGAGACGATCGCGGGAGAAGTGCCGACGGTCGCGGAACGACGGTCTTTACCTCTACGAGGCCAGGTTTATCCAGACAGGTCGTACGCGAGCGCGCGGGTTGGGATGGGGATGATAGAGGACTGTGTGTCTGGAATCGGGACATCAATTGTTGAATATGCACTAATTTAACCCGCACGACTTCCACGGGTCGTTCCATATTGAAACAGCTGATTCGCTATCGCCTGATTAGTTAGTTACTGTCTGGATATATTCGTCATTCATTATTGGCCCGGCGGTTGCAATTACCCTTGTCATGGTCAATCGCAACAACCAGCATTACGCAAACGTCGGCGTTGCGAAGTCCAGCCTTAACCGGTCGGCGAGCGCCGCGGATGGCGTGGCACCACGGTTGAACGGCTATGCCGCGACCGCGGCGGCCTTCATCGTGAGGGACTTCGGCGCCAAAGGCGCGGGCCGCGACGACGTCGCGGCGACTCAGAGTAATAGTGTTTCTGGGAAAGGGCTGATTCAGCCACGGGGTAGCGCTCTCGCTGATAGTAGATGTTCCCTGCATAACTTACTTTGTATTATTAGAAAAGTTATTGCTCCTCCTTGATCGCTGTGATATTCAATTTCTCGCGGTGAGTCGTTGCATCGCAGACGTAGTTCAGGTTCAAACGCGAAGGTCGTTTTCTTCGTACCGCATTGGTCCCGTGACCGGCGCTGTTTGAGCATAGTTTCGGTTAATAAAAAGCGTGAGGGCTAGTTTAGACTCCTGACCGTGCGTACGTGCGTGATTTGAAGAGAATGGTTTTATCGTTCTTTAATTCAGCCACGCATTAGTCGTCACCGTCATCGAGATAGCCCGCACCAAACTGCGGGAATTTGTCCGGCTTAACCCCGGCTAGCGGCAGGCTGTTGCCTGACCGCCGCGGTGAGGCCTGTTCAAATCTTCCGCTGATACGCCCTTGGGGGGGCTCATGCATCACAAACATAATCGGCGAAGTTTTATCCTCGCAATATTTGGAATGTGCGCCTGTCTGATTGTCGCGCAGCCGTCTGCCGCTCGAACATGGAAGGGCAGAAGGTACGCGGGCCAGGTTTCGATTACATCACCCGCGACCGGCGCGACGCTGTCAGGTTCAGTTTCGATTGTAGCGAACGCGTCAACGAGAGTGAGCTGGATTGATTTCTATGTAGACAGCAAATGGATCGCATCGTCGCCGCCCTATACGGACGATTGGAACAGCCTGACCACGGCGAACGGACAGCATATCGTCTCAGTCAAAGGCTTCTCTAACAAGGGTGCCTTACTGGCGACCGTCGCAGTCAATGTTACCATCAATAACGTGTCGGCCTCGTCCACGCCAACTCCGACGCCCGCGCCGACTCCAACCCCGACACCAACGCCCGCGCCGACGGTCTCGTATTACTTCGCGCCTTCGGGTTCGGATTCCTCCAATCAATGTAGCCAGACTGCACCTTGCCAGAGCCTGGCGAAGGCGCAGAGCATGCTTGCGAGCGCGAAGCCCGGAACGCAGTTCCTATTTGCACGCGGTGGGGTCTGGAATGGCGGAATTACATTCCCGGCCCATGTTAATGGAGCATCGGGTAACTCCATCGTATTCAGCAACTACGGCTCGGGGGCGCTACCGGTAATCGACGGAGGCGGCTCAGCGATCGCCTGCTTCGACGCTCATGATACCGGCACCTCGACCAGTCCCCTCTGGTCATACATCACCATCAATGGTTTCGAATGTCGCAACACAACCGAATACGGAGTCGTGTTCTATCAGAACCAGGGCGGGAATTTCGGAATGCCCGGGATTATCGTCGAGAACATGGACATTCACAATACGGGGCCTTTGACGGACGACGGCAATTATCGCAATCAGCTGATGTTTCTTGATGAGAATAAAAAACCCGATGGCGTTCACTTTCTGAACAATACAGTCGCTTCATGCGGCGGCCATAACTGCATCCAAATTCAAATGGATACTGGTTCGCCAGTTGTTTCAGGCAATTATTGCAACGGTCCCTGGAATCATAACTGTATCGATCTTAAGGCGGTGGTTGGCGCACTCGTAAAGAAAAATATCGTCGACGGCACGGGCGCCGCCGGTGGCTCAGCCTTCTATACCGAGAATACGGAAATCCCGGCCTCTGATGTGACATTTCAGGAGAATGTTGCATACAACGCGCCCAATGGCTTCGAATGCGAATGGGGTGGCACGGGTACGGGAGTGAGCACGACCTGTCACATTATCAACAACACGGCCTATCTGGGCATTCAGAGTGCGGTCGTTACCGGCGGCGATCCGACATGCGGAAGTGTCACTTTGGATGTGCGCAACAATATATTTGATACTACTGATACCTTCTACGACGGCCATAGTTGCACGACTCCCACTTGGGACTACAACGACGATGGAGCGTCGCAAGGTAAGGTTGGCGGCCCCGCTGGGCCACATGATATGAACGGAGCTAACCCTCTGTACGTGAGTGTCAACTCTGCTGTTTTCCAGTTGAATTCGGCAAGCCCATGCATAGGGGCTGGTCAGGTCGGGCTCACGGTGGGTAACAACAACATGGGAGCGTATTAGAAAATTAGTCTATGGTTTGCTCCTTATCGTTGACCACGACTTCGCGCTCTGATCGACGATCAACTGCGACCCGGCTGCACGATGCCAACGGCATCGTGCAGCCGCGCGTTTGGCCGTCGCCGTCCTTGGTCAATACGCGCCCATGTCGTTATTTCCCGCAGTCAGTCCGGACAACCCCGCGCCAATAACGGGGCTGCCGCCCAGAAGCCGGAAAATTTCTGCCGCCGCGTCAGCATAATTCGGATCGGTGGCGTTAAGATCGTGCGTGTTCAAAATGGTGGAGCCATCCACGGAATAGCCGTAGTTACCCTACGCCCCTCCGATATCGTTGTAATCCTCAGTGATACTGCTGTAGGTAGCGGTCGTATATATAGCAAGCGTACCAGTGGTGGAGGAGGCACCGCCATCAAAGATATTATTACGCACATCCAGGGCAAATTTGTTGTATGTACCAGCGTTGGCACCGGCGCAGTCGAATTCACCGAAATAGCCGTCCGCTGTGCCACTGCTATTATTCGCTTGAGAATAGAAGGTGTTGTTATAAACTTTCCAGCTGCCCCCGGTTGTGAAACCCGTCGGGGTACCGCCGGGGCAGAGCTGAATCCCTATGTTGGTGTCGTACGCGACGTTTTCCTGCCATGTTATGGTCGTACTCGGACTCCACGTGTCCTCCGTGTAAAACGCGGGCGTATTAGTTGACCCCGCCAGGTTGCCGCTCTGGCCTCCGTCAACTACGTTGCGCTGGATCAGGGCCGGTGTGCTCGCAGATCCGATACCCTTCACGTCAATAAATCCATGTACACCGCCCGGCCCCACGATATTTCCGATGACCTGCACCGCTCCGGTGTCGTAATGCACCTCCAAACAATTGTGGCCACCGCACCATTGAACTTTATTGTTAATAAAATGGACTCCATCCGCACCTGCACCTGCTCCGGAATCCTCAAAGTCTAGTTGATTGCAGTTGGATTGACCGCATCAACGCAAAAATTGCAATAGTCATTGGTACTGGAGCAATTGGTGGTGCTGTATTCGTCGAGAATCGGTTGGCCATTACCGTAGCTCGAGAACACGATAGGGCTCGGCGCGCTCCCGGTCACGCTCTCGCTGGTCGTCTGTCCAAGATCGAACTCCTCATTCCAGGTGTCGCCGCCCTTAAATAATACGCCATCCCCGGGGTTCAGACTGGACAATTTCGTCTCAACATGGGCAATGGTCTTCCACGCGACAGATATTGATGTTCCGGAATTTGAATCATTACCACCGACTGAGTCAACGTAATACGTCGTTCCACTAATTATTGGGATGGGCGCCGGGTAAAGTGCCGTCAGGGCGGCAACCCAATAGCCCGAAATAGTTTGCCTCGAGGTTCTGGTGCCAGTGGATCCGGAAACGGACAATGCCTGATCTGCAAGCCAAGCGTCGGGGCCCGTATGGAGTCCCCATCGCTTAACCATTCCGGCGGGGTCGGTCCAGGCATTGTTTCCGAGGCCGCCAAAGAGCGCCAACAGCCGATCGGTAGCTGCGGTTGCGGTCACTGCGGGAGCGGTCATCGTGACGCCGCTACCATCGGCTGCGCTGTAATTGTCAACCGGCCACGTCGAACCCACTCCCGAATAGTCGACAATACCCCCTGCTGTATTGAGGGCCGAGGAAAATGACCATGTATAGCTCGAAGGCTCACTTGCGGTTACTACCCTATACTCCAACAGCTCCCCGACACCCTCGCTATTGTCGTTTTCCGTGATCAAAGTCCAACCTGACGGTGCATAGATACTTATTGAACAACAGTCGTTATAGGCGATCTGAGCAATCATGACATCGCCTATATTGATGCTTGCTGGTTTGGTAATGATAAGGCTGGTAGTCGCGTGGGCCGTGTTGGTGGATGTACTCACTAATGTTATTGCCGCCGAAGCAACGGAAGTAAAGCCGAGGATGGTTATCCCGACCATGAAGCGAAACATTGCGCGAAGCACAGGGTGAGCTTGCATGAGATCTGCCTCCCGTCCGCCCGCTGAAGCGAATCAGAGGCGCCGTCAATTAATGCGCCCGTATGTACGCCTCCTCAAAGCAAAACTCTTGCCAGAGATCCGGTAGCTTTATGCTTTTCGAACGGATTAGAAGTTGACAGATCATGAAGATATTACATGAAGTGCCGAGCGCAATTAATCCCGTTTTAATGCGCTAGGCTCGAGTGGAGTCGCACTCGCAGATTACGAGATCAGTCAGCGATTCCATGGTTTTAGCCGGTGCAGCGGTCCCAATTTGCAATCTGACGGGGGCCCGTACAAAGCAATATTCGGGTCGGCGCGATCCTTGCTGAAGAGGAAGTTAAGCCCGGAACTTTGCCAGCAATCCCGCGATTGCCAGCTACCCGGACGCGCAGTGTGGAGCCGCAAAGGACAATAATCGCTGAAACCTTCCTTGACACCTTCGATCGTCGTCGCGGCATGAGATCGGATTCAAGGCTCTGGGTGCTGGCCGGCGGCGCGTTAGTTGCCCTGACGATCCTATCGGCTCTGTGTGGCTCTAATGGATTGTTATTGGTAGCGCTCGGGCTACTAGGGCTAATTGTTTCCTTCTTTGCAGTCAGGGTATGCATCCGCGATCCTTCGTGGCTATTATTCGCGCTTGTACTTGAAGAAGTTCTTCCTTACCTGAATATAATTCCCCTGGACCCTAACGCGCGATGGGTCATTCGATATCCATTATTGTTGCCGCTGACGATTCCGACCGCCTGGAGCGTTGTTCGGACTGGTGTAATTAATCGCGGATGGTTCAAAGGTTACGCGCTTTTTATTCTTTGGTGCGCCATAACCATAACGTATTCGGAGGTTCCCGCGATCTCGCTTGGCCGCCTGATACCCGTAGGTCTGGTGTTCGCTGCCCTGATTGTCGTCGTGGAAAGCGTTCAGTCGGAGGCTGACGTGCAGAAACTCCTCGGCCGTTTCATACTTGGATGCGGCATTTTGCAGTTATTGGTCGTGGTGGTGTGGATGACCCAGCCTTCCGATAGCACCTGGTTCGAAGAAGAAGGTCTGTTCCGTTTTGCTGGAATCTTTGGATCAGCCAACGAATTAGGCGCGCTTTCGATGGTCACGATCATCGCTGGGATCGCCCATTGGAACGCCGCCATTGGCCGCGGCCGGCGACTGTTGCTCGGGCTTTTGATCACGATGGCAGTGATGTTCGGCGCGATGGCGGATTCTCGCACCGCCTTCATCGCAATCACAGTCGGACTCATCGCCTATTGCATTTGGAAGTATCGGGCAATCGGTGCGCTACTGGTACTGTCATCAGTGTGTACTCTACTGGTTCTATTGATGAGTGTTGCGCCGGAATATCTGAATCGCGATGTTACCACTATGACGGGACGCGCCGAGGCTTGGACCTTCGAGATAATCAAGCTCAAGCAGGCTCCCGTGCTCGGTTACGGATATGACGTAGAGGGAGAGATATTCCAGGACCGTCACTTCCCAAATTGGGAAACATTTTGGAACGGCGGGCCAAATACCGCTCTGCATAATAGCTATTTGTCAGTTGCAATTGGGTGCGGAATTCCAGCGATGCTCGTATTGCTGGTTATTTTGATGGCGCCATGGATATGGCTTATGCGTGAGGACGAGGATGCCTGGAAATTAAAACCTCTTTTCTTTCTGATACTGATACCGATGCTGGTGCTAGGCGCTCAGGAATCGGGACTGGCCGAGCCTCGCTACCTTAAGGGTATCTTGTTTTTTTTAAGTTGGATGCTCGTGGAGCGGTATCGCCAAGCCAAAGTTTCGGTTTCTTCACAGCGAAGTTTGGATGAGCAACGTGATGACCACCAACCGTCGGCTCGGGCCCTCGGTGACGGGCTTATCTGGGACGCTGATCCAAAAATAGCGCGTGCGCCTGCTTGGTTCGATTTTGATGGCCTCACAAAATGACTATCGGTTGTGATCGAGAGGATGGAGTTCGTCGGCTAGACTTGAAAAATTCATCTGTGCAGCCAAGACCAGGTAAGTAGGCGCCGACCAGATGCCGTGGGAAGCGCGCCCTTGGACGATTCCCCTTCGGGAGGCCGAATCGCCCGTTCGGCAGCGAGCGTGTGAGCGGCGCGCCGCTCAATACGCCAACTGCCTGCCGTTAGCCGGTTGACCTCGACCGTGGCTTCGCCACTCGTCGGCGATTTGTAACCGCATGGCCGGCGGCCCGGTATCGCGCGCGAATCCGACTGCGCCCGAATGCCTCAAGCTCCATGATTTTGTACCGGCTGCACGACCTCGCCCTCGCGTGCGGACTGCCCGACGTTCATCGCGGCGAAGTCGCCCGCCACGACGTCGCCGGAGACTTCGACGCGGTAGCCGTCGTCGCGACCGAGCTTGACCTCGGCAAGATGCAGATGATTGTTGCGCACGAGGGGCAGGTAGGTTTTGTCGTTGCGAAAGACCAGCGCGTCGTCGGGCACCAGTATGCGGCCGGCCGCCGCGTGCGTGGTGATCAACAGGTTGGCGTACATCCCGGGCAGCAGCGCATGGTCGAGGTTGGGCAGGTCGACCTCGACCAGCATCGTGCGCGTGTTCGGGTCGAGCGCCTCGGGATGGCGGGTGATGGCGCCGCTGAACTCGCGTCCGGGAAGTTCATTGACGGTGACGACGGCCGCGTCACCATCGTTGACGTTGAGCGCGACGGCCTGCGGCACGTTGGCGTAAATCCGCAGCGGCGCCAATGTCGCCAATGCGACGATCGGGTTGCCGGTCGAGGGCGTGACGGATTGCGGGATCAGCGTGCCGGGATCGACATAGCGTGCACTGACGATGCCATCGAATGGCGCCTTGACCACTTCGTACTGCTGCAAGGCGAGTTGCTGTTGGTAGGTCGCGCGCGCCTGGAGCATCATCGCGTGCTGGGTGTCTTCGTCCTGCTGGGCGATCACTTCGTGATGGAGCAGGTAGAGGTCGCGGCGATCGGTTACCAATTGCAGACGGTAGTTGGCGAGCGCGTCCGCCACCTGCTTATCGGTTTCGGGCGACTCGATGATCGCGATTACCTCACCGGTGCGCACGTGATCGCCCTTGTCGACCATGATGCGCTTCATATAGCCGGCGACTTTGGCATAGACCGGGGTCTCGACGTAGCCGTGCACGCTGGCCGGGAACTGGATCGCGCGGGTGGCGATGCCGGTGGAGACCGGGACGACGAGGACCCGCGGACCCTGCGCGGCGAGCGCGCTGAGTTGATGGGTCTGGCGCGCGATGAGCGCCTGATGGGCAAAGACGAATCCGGCCGAGGCCACAAAGACGGCAACGACCGCGATGGTCCAGCCGAGAATAATCAAGCCGCGCGATGGGGTTTTCGTTGGGCCTTGCGCTTCCATCATCGGGGCTCCTTGGATCACGCTCCGGGCATCGAGACCGCGCTGATCCGCGCGTCGCGCTCATGCTTGCCGATGAGTTTGCGGCTGAAGATCGAATAGACCGCCGGCACCGTAAACAGAGTCATCAGGGTGGCCGCGATCAGACCGCCGATAACCGCGCGGCCCAGCGGCGCGTTCTGCTCGGAGCCGGAGCCGAGCGCGAGCGCCATCGGCAGCATACCGAGGATCATGGCGAGCGCGGTCATGACGATCGGGCGCAAGCGGATTGAGCCGGCCTCGATCGCGGCTTCGGCGGGACCGCGGCCCTCCTCGCGCATCTCGTTAGCGAAAGTGATGAGCAGGTTGCCGTTGGCGACGCCGACGCCGACCGCCATGATCGCGCCCATCAGCGACTCGACGTTGATCGTGGTGCGGGTCAGCACCAGCATCCAGAGCACGCCGGCGAGTGCGCCGGGAATCGCCATCATGATGATCAAAGGTTCGAGCCAGGACTGAAAATTCGCGACCATCAGCAGGTAGACCAGCGCGATCGCCAGGACCAGGCCAGCGCCCATGGTGAAGAACGACTTGCGCATCGCCGCGCTCTGGCCGCGAATTATGACCTTGCTGCCGGGCGACATTTTGCCCAGCGCGGCGATTGCGCGCTGCACCGCGGCGGTGGTCCCGCCGAGGTCGCGGCCCTGCACGGCACAGTCGACGTCAATCACGCGCTGCACCGTGTAATGCGCAATGACGGCGGGATCGATGGTATGGCGGATCGTCGCGAGGTTGCCAAGGAACTGCGCCGGCGGCCCGGCAGCGCCGCTAGTCAGCGGAAGATTCTCGATTTGCGCGATCGACTGGGTGGTTTGAATCGGCGCCTGAGTGACCACGTTGTAATTGACGCCGTTGACCGGATCGAGCCAGTAATTCGGCGAAATCAGGCTGTTGCCGCTCAACGAGGAGAGCAGCGCCGCGGCGACCTGCTGCTCGGTGATGCCGAGTTCGAGCGCCTTGTTGCGATCGACTTCGATGCGGAACGCCGGGTAGTCGAGCGGCTCCGCGATGCGCAGATCGGTCACGCCCGGGATGACCGCCATCGCGGACTTCAAGCGCGACGCGATCTGATAGTCGGCCTGCAGGTCGTTACCCGAGACCTGCACATCGATCGCCGCGGGCAGGCCGAAGTTGAGCACCTCGTTGACGATATCGGCAGCCTGAAAATAGCCAGTCACGTTGGGGTAATCCGCGCGCATCATCTCGCGGATGCGCTGCTGGTAGAGCGCCGTCGGCCGATGATTGGGGGTGAGCTGAATGAGTATCTCGGCGTCCTGCCCGCCGATATTGTCGGTGGGATAGAACGCGAGGTCATACGATATCGGCAGGCCGATATTGTCGCTGACGCCTTCAATCTGGCCCGGCGGAATGATCTGGCGGATCGAGCGCTCGATGTCGTCGACGATCAGTTCGGTGCGCTCGATACGGGTACCGGTAGGCGCCCGCACATGCAGCTTCATCAGGCCGGCGTCGACCGTCGGAAAGAAATCCTCGCCCGCGACCGAGAGCAGCGGGAGAGTGCCGACGATGAGTAGCGCCACCGCCGCAAGCGAGATCGTGCGATGCGCGATAAACCCTGCGAGTGCGACGCCATAGCCGCGGCGAACGCGCTCGAAGCCGGCCTCGAAGCGACGCAACAACCCTCCCCAAAGGCCGGTACCCGGATTTTCCTGGTGTTGTTCAGGAAGCAGGTAGGAGGCCATCGTTGGCACCAGCGTGCGCGAGAGCAGGTACGAGGTAAGCATCGCGAAAACCACCGCCTCGGCCAGCGGCGTAAACAGAAAGCGCTCGACCCCGCTCAGCAGCACGACGGGGAAAAAGACGATGCAGATCGAGAGCGTGCCGACGAAGGTCGGTGTGGCGATTTGGTAGGCGCCGTCGAGGATCGCGGCGAGCAGCGGCTTATGCATCGCGTGGTTGCGATGCATGTTCTCGATTTCAACCGTGGCGTCATCGACCAGCATCCCGACCGCCAGCGAAATCCCGCCGAGGGTCATCGTATTGATCGTTTGGCCGGCCAGCTTGAGCCCCACGATCGCGGTCAGAATCGAAAGCGGGATCGAGGTGATCACGATGACCATGCTGCGCGGCGAGCCGACGAACATCAGGACCATCAGCGCGACCAGCACGGCGGCGATCACCGCCTCGCGCACCACCTCCCATAGCGAGGCGCGGACGAAGGCCGACTGATCGAAGGTCAGCGAAATCTTCATCCCTTTGGGCGCGACGGCCTGGATCTCCGGCAGGCGGGCGCGCACCGCGTCGACCACGCTGAGCGTCGAGGCGGCGGCATGCTTGATCACCAGCAGGAAGGTGCCGGGGCGCCCGTCGACGCGGACCACGTTGGTCTGCGGCTGATGGGTATCGCTGACCGGCGCGACGTCGCCGAGAAAAATCGGCGCGCCGTTGACGAAGCGGATCGGCAGACGGTTGAACTCCGCGACCTTCGACGGGCTCATGTTGAGGTCGACGTTGTACTCGTAATCTCCCATCCGCGCGGTGCCCGAGGGAATCACCACGTTGGTGGTGGCCAGCGCGTTGCCGACGTCGACCGGCGAAAGCTTGTCGGCGTAGAGCGCCTGCGGATCGAGATTGACCACCACCGCCCGCTGCACGCCGCCGAGCGGCGCGGGCGACGAGAAACCCGGAATCGTGAAGAGCTGCAGACGGAGGAAGTTCAGGCCGTAGTCGAATAACTGCTGGCCCGAGAGCGTGTCGCTGAAGATATTCAGTTGCGCGACCGGGACGTTGGCGGCGTTGTAGGAGATGATTTGCGGCGGAGTGGTACCCAGCGGCGCCTGGCGCAGGATGGTTTCCGAAACCGCGTTGATTTGCGCGATCGCGCCGCCAATGTCGGTGCCGGGCTGGAAATAGATCTTGAGCAGCCCGATTCCAGTGAGCGATTCCGACTCGATATGCTCGATGCCATCGACCGTCGTCGAATAGGCGCGCTCGCTGATGATCACCATGCGGCGCTCCATGTCGAGCGCGGAGAGTCCCGGGTAGTTCCAGACCACCATCACGACCGGAATATCGATCGCCGGAAAAATGTCGATATTCATCAGCGCGAATGACAGTGCGCCGAGCACCAGCATCAGCAGCGCCATGACTGCCACCGACAGTGGGCGTCGCAATGCCAGCCGAACCAGCCACATCATGATCGTTTACTCTCCGGCGCAACGGCGACGAGCGCGCGGGACGACGCCTCGGGCCAACGTCCAGCACCTGTCCCGCGCCTCGCGATCGTTGCACGCATCATCCGTGCCGTCCATTGGGCGCCGTGGATTATCGGCTAATCGGCGCCGCGGACTTTCCAATTGGCGAAACGAGAATACATATTATCGATAATTCTACGCTTGACACGACAATCGGTTATCGATAATCGATTACAAAGGGTTGAAGGTGAAATTGAAACCCGCCGATATCGCCCGCGAGTCGCTAGCCGATCGCGTCCGCCAGGTCCTCATCGATCGCATCTTCGACGGCTCCTATCCGCCGAACACGCGCCTGATCGAGATGCAAATCGCGCGCGAGCTGAACATCAGCCAGACTCCGGTCCGCGAGGCCCTACGCGCGCTCGAGGCGGCGCGCCTGGTCGAAACCCAACCGTACCGCGGCACCCGCGTGCGGCGGATCAGCGACAGCGAAAGGCGCGAGGCCTGCCAAGTGCGCGCGGTGCTCGAGGAACTGGCCGCGCGGCTCGGTGCCGCGCGCCTGCGCGAGCATTTGCGCGAGTTGCGCGTCGAGGCCGATGCGGCGCTCGCCGCGGCCCGGCAGAACGACGTCGTCCGCTATCTCCATCATAACGTCCGCTTCCATGGGATGATCGTCGAGGCGGCGGACAATGCCGTCCTGCGGCGGACCTGGGAATCGCTGGGCTTCTCGGTTGGTGCCCGGGTCCGCGCCGCGCGGACCACGGGCGACATGATCGCGGTCGCCAAGGAGCATCGCCAGATTATCGACGCCCTGGCGCGCGGCGACGGCAAGGCCGCCGCCCGTCTGTTGCGCCGTCATGTAGAAGTGATCGTCGGCAGCGCGAGCGAAGCCGAGCCGCGCACTTCCAATCATGCGCGGCGGTGGGCGGGCGAGCCTGGGGAGGGAGACGCGATCGTCAGGAGCGCGGTCCGCTGAACGGTCGGCGCTATTTCGAACGACACCCGCGGTCACATATCGGGCAGGCGAAATCCGGTCGCGCCGAGCGGCAGGTTGGCGCGGCGATGGAGCGCCGCGGCGAAGCTCGCAAGTTCCGCGTCGCGCCAGGCCGGACCGATCAGCGTTACGCCGACCGGAAAGCCGCGGGCGGTGAACGCGCTGGGCACCGCGATCGCAGCAAGATCGAGCAGATTGGTAAAATTCGTATAGTAGCCAAGATTGGTATTGAGCCGGATTGGATCGGCCAGCACCTGATCGACCCGATATGACGTGCCGGCAGTCGGCACGAGCATAAATTCGATGTTGCGCCAGTTGCGATGGATTGCGTGCGCCAGATCCTGGCGCCGATGCTGCGCGTTGAAGACGTCGACCGCGCTGAAGCCGCGACCCTGTTCGAGGATCTGGCGGACCACCGGATGTATGTCGCCGGCATGCGCGGAAAGAAACCCGGCGAATTCGGCGATGCGCTCGGCGACCCACGGCCCGTATAGCAAACCGGCGGCTTCGAGCCACGGCGCGAAGTCGATCTCGACCGGCGTGCCGCCGATCGCGATGACACCGTCGATCGCGCGATCGAAGAGCGTGAGGGCCTCCGTATCGCCGAAAAATTCACGCCGGGCCGCGTTGGGAATGCCGAAACGGAAGCGCTCCGGAATTGGCGTAAACGCTAGTGAGTATTGCGGCGGCGCCGGACGCGCATAGGCATAGGCTTCATCAAAGCCCTGGGCCACGCGCAGAACGTCGAGCGCGTCGGGCACGGTGAGCGCCAGGACGGTGACGCAATCGATCGGACGGCAGGCAGGCACTAGCCCGCGGCTGCTGATGAGGCCGAGCGTCGGTTTCAGGCCTACCAGGTTGTTGAAGGCGGCCGGAACTCGGCCGGAACCGGCGGTATCGGTGCCGACGGCAAGCTGACCAGTCCGCTGGCCACCGCGACTGCCGACCCGGAACTCGAACCGCCCGGCACCATCGCAGGATCGAACGGATTGCGCGGAGTGCCGTACGGCGAGCGCGTTCCGGTCAGCCCCGTGGCGAATTGATCGAGGTTGGTCTTGCCGATCATGATCGCGCCAGCCGCCAGTAATTGATCGATGACCGGTGCGGACTCGCGCGGTTGATAGGCAAACGCGGGACACGCCAGCGTGGTCGGCGACCTTTTATATCGATGCTGTCCTTGACGGCGAACGGAATACCGAAGAGCGGTAATCGATCGATTTCGGATTGGCGACGGACGAGTGCCTCGGCCTCAGCGAAAACGGCGTCTGGCGCGCGGCGCGAGATCCAGACGGCGTCATCGCCGGCGGCGTCGATCCGGCGGAACACTTCCGCGACAACCGCAGTGGGAGTAATGGTGGCGTTGCGGTATGCACCGCGCAACCGATCCAGGTCGAAACTGATTTGAGTCATGTGGCTGCCGCGATAATTGCAGGCCGGGCGGATGCAGGCAATTCACGCCCGAGCGCGGACGTGCGATGCGTCACTGATGCGGCGATACAACGCCGCAGTGCCGCGATCGCCGGCGCATCGGTATTTTTGCGCTCGAGCGGACGCGCGGCGACGATCAGCGGCTCAATCGCGCTCGCGCCGAACACGCCGCCCTGCATACCAACCATCGCGATCGCCGCCTCGTGATTGCTCTTATCGGTGGCTCCCGTGCAGTCGGTGAGCAGCAGGCATTCGAAGCCGCGATCGTTGGCTTCGCGCATGGTGGTATGCACGCAGACGTCGGTGGTGATGCCGCTCAGCATCATATGCGTCACGCCGCGCGTGCGCAGGATATGCTCGAGGTCGGTGGCATAGAAGGCGCCCTTGCCGGGTTTGTCGATGACTATTTCACCGGCGGCCGGCGCCAGATCGGGAATGATCTCCCAGCCCGGCTCGCCGCGGACGAGAATCCGGCCGCGCGGTCCCGGTT
>DAHVFB010000059.1 GCA_027317185.1 Deltaproteobacteria bacterium | reverse complement strand
TGCCGAGTTTGGTTTTGGTCTGGCCCTCGAACTGCGGTTCGCCGATCTTGACACTGACGATTCCCGCCAGACCCTCGCGGGTATCCTCGCCCTCCAGCCGCATGTCTTTGTTTTTAAATAGATTATTGCGGGTGGCGTAGTTGTTGAGCGTGCGGGTCAGCGCCGAGCGCAGTCCCGACAGATGGGTCCCGCCTTCGATGGTGTGGATATTGTTGGCGTAGGTAAAAACAGTTTCATGGACCGCGTCGGTCCATTGCAGGGCGCATTCGATGTCCACCCCCTCGCGCACGCCGCGAAAGTAAATCGGATCATGGTAGGTTTCGCTGCTCTGCGTCAGCGACAGCACGAACTCTGCGATGCCGCCTTCGTAATGGAACTCGTCCTGCTTGTCGGTGCGTTCATCGCGCAGAGTAATCCTGAGTCCGGCGTTGAGGTACGCCATCTCGCGCAGATAGCGCGCGACGATCTCATATTTGAAGGCGACCTCGGGGAAAATTTTCGAGTCAGGCGAAAAGGTGGTCTTGGTTCCGGTTTTCTTCGCCGCCCCCCGCTCTTCGACCGCGGTTTTCGGGGCGCCACGCTCATAGCGCTGGTACCAGGTCTTGCCTTCGCGCCGCACCTCGACCTCGAACTCCTCGCTGAGCGCATTAACCACCGAGGCGCCGACTCCATGTAATCCGCCCGATACTTTGTAGGCGCTGCGTTCGAACTTGCCGCCGGCGTGCAACACGGTATGGACCACTTCGAGCGCGGATCGCTTTTCGGTCGGATGCATGCCGACCGGGATGCCGCGGCCGTTATCCTCGACCGAAATCGCATCGTCGCCCAGGATGATCACGCCGATCTCGGTGCAGAATCCCGCCAGCGCCTCGTCGACAGAGTTATCCACGATTTCGGTGACCAGATGATGCAACCCGCGTTCGGCGGTATCGCCGATATACATGCCGGGGCGCTTACGAACGGCCTCAAGCCCCTCGAGAATTTTGATTGACTCGGCCCCGTAGACGTCAGACGCTTGTTTGTTTGGCATATGAGAAATGGGCGAAAGGATTACCGCTCCGCAACCTCCCCGCCGGGAAATATCTTATCGGTCCAAGCCGCTGAAGTAAAGTTTGATCGCCAGATCAGACGATAGGTTTCAAACGATGTTCGCCTTGAGACTCGATGACACTTAAAACTCCCACCATTTACCCAGAATATGCGGCCAAAAGGCGGGTCTGATTTAAGGCCTGAGATAGAGACTTCAAAATAGTCGAAACAAAACGATAGTTTACAAAAAATAGGGCGAGCTTGTAAGGCGTTCGATTCAGCGGATTTGCTTAAGGTCGGCGAGGAATTGACCGGGACCGACATAGCCCACTTCGCGCTGGCGGAGTTTGCCGGAAGAATCGATGAAAAGTGTGGTGGGGACGCCTTTTACATCGAAATGGTGCGCCATTTGCTCGCTGTCAATATCCTGCTCGGTCAGATCGGCTCGCAGCCGGACAAATCGTGCGGCGGCCTCGACCACCCCCGGATCCCTAAAGGTGGTCTTTTCCATCTCGCGGCAGGGGATACACCAATCGGCACGAAAATCCACCAGCACCGGTTTGCCGGCGGCACGGGCGCTCGCGAGCGCGCCATCGGCGAACGGCTCGAAGCGCAATGCGGTGCGCGGAGCATGCGGGATTACCAGATAAACCAGCCAAACTATTGCGACGATTCCGACCGCGGTCCGAAAAAGCAGAAACGGACGCCAACTGCGGCCGGCGGAGGTGACAAAGGCCAGATAAAGCGCCGCGGCGATCGCGTACCACGGCAGCATCCGCTCGATCAGATGGCCCGGCACGACAGTTTCGAGGAAGTATAGCGCCAGACCGATTAGGACGAAGCCGAACAGCATCTCGGTCCATCGCAGCCATTCGCCCGATCGCGGAAGCTGCCGGATACTCCCGGCCGCCATCGCCAACCCGATATAGGGCAATCCAAGCCCGATCGCGAGCGTGAAGAACAGCGCGAAGCCGAAAAGCGCGCTGCCACTGCGCTCGACCATCAGCAACAGTCCGAGCACGATCGGTCCGATACAGGGCGCCGCGATGACTCCCATCCCGAGGCCCATCAGGAGCGCGCCGAAGTATCCCGGCCGCGACACTCCCGCCCAGCGCATCATCCATTGCGGCGCCTGCATCACGAAGACGCCGAAGCTCGACAGGGCGAGCAGCACCAACACTGCCGCGATGGCGGTTATCACATAAGGATTTTGCAGCGCGGCGCCAAACAGGCCGCCCGACAATGCCACCGCCACGCCGACGCCGGAGAACATCAGGGCGATTCCCAGAACATACGTGGTAGCCAGCGCCGCGACCTTACGATGACTTCCCGATTGGTTGCCGAAATAGGCGATCGTGACGCCGATCAGCGGGTACACGCAGGGTGTCAGGTTGAGCGCCAGGCCGCCCAGAAAGACCAGCAGAAATCCGAGAAAGTAGCCGTGATTGGCGAAAACCTTGGTCAGCGTCGTCCCCGCCGTCTCCGGCTCGACCCGAACCTCGGGCGGCGCGCTGCCGGCGCTCATACTCGCGAGATCGATATCCTCGCTCACCGAGGTTGGCCGCATGCACTCGTTATCGTTGCAGGCCTGATAATCGATCTTCAGCGTTCCCGGCTCGGAGGCCGTGGATTTGAAGCCCGCTCCGGCGGTGAGCGGCACCTTGATGTGCTCGCTGCCGGTGAACACGGAAAACTGCTCACCGCTCGAGAAGCCCAGCTTGACGAGCTCGGCAGGCGGATAAATCGGATTTCCCGCCGTGACCTCGGCGGGCGTGGCTACTTCGACCCGCGTCGGGATGAAGTCTTCCGACAGCGGATGATTCGAATTGATATGCCATCCGTCGACGATCTGGATGGTTATATCGAGGATGCTGATTTGGCGCGGGGCGAGCCGATGATCGAGCGTGACGTTGCCGATGCTGACAATCTGGGATTCGCCGAACGACGCTGCCCAACCATGGAAAGCCAGCAGAACCATGAGTGCGGGCAAGGCCACCCACAGTGCAATCGATCGCGGCGCGCAGTGTCCACGCGACAGGCGGCCGATGCATCCCCGGTCACGAAGCCGGCCGCTATGGAAAAAAAATGTTTTCTTCATGCCGATGAGGTAACGCGGACCTGCGCAATCGCGCCGGGGCTACGGTTTGCCGTTCGATGAACTCGCCGATTGATCGGACGGTAGGGCGGGTACGTGATCGACAATTTCCAATCCATAGCCTGGCAGATTGGCCAACCTGGGAGTGGTATCGGACATCAGGATCATCTTGCGCACGCCGACATCGCGCAGGATTTGCGCCCCGATGCCATACTCGCGAAAATCGGCTTCGGGCTGACTCAGATGCGTGCTGATCGGCCGCTTCCGGTTTGGCAGGTTGCCGTTGAGCTCGGCGGCGATCGCGTTGGCCTCACGCTTGAGATAGAGAATTACGCCTTCGCCGGCCGCCGAAACGCGCTCCATCGCACCTTTCAACAGGCTGCGAGTATCGCGTGACAGGTAGCCGAAAACATCGCCCGGCAAATACTCGCGATGCGCGCGCACCAGAATCGGGCGGGATGGTTCGACCGTGCCCATCACCAGCACCAGATGCTCGGTCAGGTCAATTCGATTTCGATAGACATAGGCGCGGAACTCACCATAAGCGGTCGGCAGTCGCGACTCGGCGATCCGTTGGACCATGGTCTCGTGCCGCAGCCGATGCTCGATGATGTCGGCTACCGTCACAATTTTTATCTTGTAAGCTTTGGCGAACTGGACCAGATCGTCGCGCCGCGCCATGGTGCCGTCTTCTTTCAAAATCTCGCAGATGACACCTGCAGGCCGCAGTCCCGCCAGCCGCGCGAGGTCAACCGCGCCCTCGGTCTGGCCCGTGCGCACCAGCACGCCACCATCGCGCGCCCGCAGCGGGTACACGTGGCCGGGGGTGAAAAAATCGGCGCCGGTCGCGTCGTCGCGAGCCGCCTGCAGGATCGTCAGCGCCCGTTGCTGGGCCGACACTCCCGATCCATACGAACCTTTGGCGGTAATCGAAATGGTAAAGGCAGTGCCCAGCGGCGCCTGGTTATTGGAAACCATCGGGTTAAGCCCGAGTTTATCGGCCCGCTCGGTCGACAGCGGCAGACAGATTAGTCCGCGCCCATGCGTGGCCATGAAGTTGATCGCTTCGGCGGTTACTTTCTCAGCCGCCATGCAGAGGTCGCCCTCATTTTCGCGCTCTTCGTCATCCATCAGGATGAGCATCCGGCCACGCCGGATCTCTTCGAGCGCTTCTTCGACTGCGATAAACGGGAGCTTGGCTTTTTTGCGCGGATTTATTTCGCCGAACATTTGGTGGCCGGAGCAGCGCCTTTGCCATCTACCCGATGCGCCGCTCTTTCAGGCATTCTGATTCTATACCGTACCGAAACCTTCGCAAAAGCCCATCGGCGAAAAGGTACTGGCCGATAACGCCACTATCGGCGAAAAGCGGTGCGCCCTCGGCAATAAGACGTAATCGGGGCAGGAACGCTTGATCGAAGCCAATCGAGACCATAAGTGTTTGGAGTTAGACCCATGATCCAATTTGAAGACTTGGACCTCGATCAAATCGTCGCGGACGTGCTGGCTGGCGCGGAGCTGGCGCGCCCGATCGCGCGCGCTCTGTTGGATTGCCCCGACGATCGCCTCCCTGATCTGCTGGCCGCCACCCTTAAGGTGCGCGAGGCCGCCTTCGGCCGCCGGGTCAAAATCTGTATGCTGCGCAACGCGCAGAGCGGAATTTGTCCGGAAGATTGCTCCTACTGCTCGCAATCGCGGATTTCAAAGGCCGATATCGCCGTCTATAAGCTTCAGAGCGTCGCACAATTAGTCGATGGCGCGCGGTCGGCGGTCGACAACGGCGCGCGGCGCTATTGCATGGTGTGCAGCATGCGCGGTCCCCGGGACAGCGATATCGAACATCTGGGCGAAGCCTGTGAAAGGGTTCGCGCCGAGTTCCCGCAGCTCGAGTTGTGCCTGTCGATCGGTCTGACGAGCCGCCCGCAGGCCGATGCTCTAAAAGACGCCGGCGCCGGTTGGATCAACCACAATCTCAATACCAGCCGCCGTTTCTATCCCCAAATCTGCTCGACGCATACCTGGGACGACCGCGTCGCAACGATTGAGAATGTGCGTGCGGCTGGGATGAACACCTGCTCGGGCGGGATCATCGGGATGGGCGAGGAAGACGACGATATCCTCGATCTGGCTTACGCCACGCGCCGCCTTGCGATCGATTCGGTGCCGATCAATTTTTTGCATCCGATAAAGGGCACGCCGCTGGCCGCGATGCGCCAGCTATCGCCCGAGCGATGTCTTAAAACCGCCTGTCTGTTTCGGCTGCTTAATCCGTTCAGCGAAATCCGCGCCGCCGGTGGCCGTGAGTTGAATCTTGGCGTGCGCCAGCCGGAACTGTTCAAGGCCGTCAATTCGATTTTCGTTAACGGTTATCTGACCACCCCGGGGCTGGCCTCCGTTCCCACTCAAGAGCTGATCGAACGGGCCGGCTTCGAGGTCGAGCAGGGATAAAGCCGGCCGACAAAATCATCGCCAGCGGCCCTCCGTAATCCACGAGGATTTCAAGTGGCGTAACCCGATCCGGTCTGCCAGAATAGCCGCACTTCCATCTGCGGGCGGTAATCATCGAGCGCGCGATCCATACTGACTCGGCGGCCGCCAATTCGGCCGCAAATCCGGCTTTGATCCGTTCCGGCATTTTCCGCGCACTAACTCATCGAAATTTCCGTTTGTTCTTCAGCGGCCAATTGATTTCACTGATCGGCACCTGGATGCAGATTGTGGCCCAGGGTTGGCTGGTGCTGAAGCTCACCAACTCGGCCTGGATGCTCGGAGTGGTTTCGTTCGCGGGCTATATGCCGATTCCGATAATTGGCCTGTTCGCGGGAGTGATCGTCGATCACGTCGATCGGCGCCGTTTGGTGATCGGCACTCAGTCGCTCATGATGCTGAGCGCATTCACGCTGGCGGCGTTAACCTTTACCCATGTGGTGCGGGTCGAATATGTGATTGCGCTTGCCGCCATCAATGGCATTGTAAGTTCGTTCGATATGCCCGGACGGCAGGCCTTTTTGGTCGAGATGGTCGAGCGCGAAGACCTCGCCAACGGCATCGCACTCAATTCGATGGCGTTCAATGGCGCACGCGCTATCGGTCCAGCCGTTGCTGGCGTGCTGATCGCGATTACCGGTATCGCGGGATGTTTCCTGCTCAACGGCATCAGCTATCTCGCGGTGCTCTGGAGTCTGTTCGCGATGGACGTGCCGCGCCGGGAGGCCACCCGGTTCGGAAATGTGATGCTGGTGCAGATGCGCGAAGGGTTGAGCTACGCGTGGCATCACCGGCCCACGTTCTATCTGTTCGTGGTGCTGGCGATCTCGGCCGGCTTCGCGATGCAGTACTCGGTTCTGATTCCGGTCTTTGCCGCCAATGTTCTGCGGCAGGGAGCGCGCGGTTATGGTTTTCTGCTGGGTGCGCAGGGGATCGGCGCGGTACTCGGCGCGGTCCTGGTGGCCTCCACCTCCCATAACACTCGACATTTACGCATGCACCTGATTGTCGGCCTGTTCGCCATGTCGGCTTCGATCGTGGTGTTCGGTCTGTCGCACTCGTTCGCGCTCTCGATCGCGGCGCAGATGATCAATGGCGCCGGACAGCTAAGCTACCAGGCCTCGACCAACACCATGCTTCAGTTGTTCGTGGCGGACGAACTGCGCGGGCGCGTGATGAGTATCTACACCGTCTCGTTTATCGGTCTGGCTCCCCTCGGTAGTCTTGAAGTCGGTTACGCCGGCGCCCATTTGGGTCCGGCAATGGCGACCATCATTTGCGCCGCGATCGGGCTTGCCGGAGCTTGCCTGCTGCTCAGCCGGTACAAATTGCTGACCATCACGCAGAACCGGCCTCAGGCTCCTTAGCCGGATGGTGCGAAGTGGGTCGGCGACTGAACCGCACATATTTGACGCTTGCGCGCCCGCCGGTTGCTTTTCGATAATGCTGTAAATGGCGACCCCACTTAAACCATCGGATCGCAAGCCGCAGGAGGGTGCGATCGAACGCCCCCCGATACGGCTGCTGCCGCCGATTGACCAATGTATCGCAGCGGCGGAACACGCGCTGGGCGACTATCATCTAAGCCGGAATTATCTGAAATATCTGGCGCGCCAGGCGCAGAGCGCGGTGCGCGAAGCGATTGTGAGAGATGGTGGCGAGGTTCCTCAAAGCCGTGCCGCGATGCTTGAACTGGTGACGGCACAGGTACGGCAAGCGTTTGATCGCGACCGGCCGCCGCTAACCGCGGTGGTCAATGCAACCGGGGTCGTGCTGCATACCAACCTTGGACGGGCGCAGCTAGCCGAAGAAGCGATCGAGGCGGTGACGCTCGCGGCACGATGGCCGGCTAATCTTGAGTATGATCTCGCAAGCGGCGGGCGTGGCGATCGCGACAGTTTAATCGAGCAGGACCTGTGCCTGCTCACCGGCGCCGAAGCCGCGACGGTGGTCAATAACAATGCGGCGGCGGTGTTGCTTGCGCTGACCGCGCTGGCGGCGGGACGCGAAGTGGTGGTCTCGCGCGGCGAATTGATCGAAATCGGGGGGTCCTTCAGGATTCCCGACGTGATGGCGCAAAGCGGTGCGCGGCTGGTTGAAGTCGGCGCGACCAATCGGACCCATCCACGGGATTTCAGCGCCGCGATCGGTCCCGAAACCGCGCTGCTGATGAAGGTGCATCCATCGAATTATCGAATTGTTGGTTTCACCAGCCAGGTCTCGCTGGCGGAACTGGCCGCGATCGGACGCGAGCGCAATATCGAGGTGATTGAAGACCTTGGGTCCGGCGCTTTAATCGATCTCAGCGCCTACGGATTGCCGCGCGAGCCATTGGTTGGCGAGAGTATCGAAGCGGGCGCGGCGCTGGTCACTTTTTCGGGCGACAAACTGCTTGGCGGTCCGCAGGCCGGGATCGTTGTGGGCCGGCGCGCGCTGATCGATCGCCTGAAAGCTCATCCCCTGAAACGTGCGCTGAGATGCGACAAGCTGACGCTGGCGGCGCTTTCGGCCACGCTCAGGATCTATCTTCGCACGCGCGACCTGGCTGGAGCGATCCCGACGCTGCGGCTGCTGACGCGCACGGTCGAAGAACTCGACCGCCTCGCAATCGAGGCCCGCGAACTTCTGACCGTCCGGCTGGGTGACGAGTTTCAGATCGCGATTATCGATTCGCAATGCGAAATTGGGTCCGGTGCGCAACCCACGGAGCAGCTTCCTAGCCGGGCGCTCGCGATAAGCCATCCGGCGCTCAATCCTGATTCGATCGCCGCCATATTCCGGCGGGCGCGTCCGCCGATCATCGGCCGTATCAACGATGGGATGTTCCAGCTCGATATGCGGGCGGTTAACGATCCGGCGCTGTTTGCCGCCGACTTTCCGGCACGTTTGGATTGATTGTTGCTGTCAACGCGTTTAATGCGGGATCCGCACAGGAGAAGAATCATGCCAAATGAAACCTTTAAGCTTATCGAAATTGTCGGGACCTCGGACGACAGTATCCAGCAGGCAGTCCGCAATGCTCTGACGAAAGCGCAACAGACAATCCGTAATATCGATTGGTTCGAGGTCAAGGATATTCGTGGCAGCATGCTTTCCGGCAAGCCGCAGTTTCAGGTCGAAGTCCGGATCGGCTTCCGGCTCGAAGGTGCTGCGGTCTGATCGGACGATAGAGTGGGGTAGGAGCGCGAGCAATGAAGTTCGCAACTTTTCTTTATCAAATTTCGGGGCCCGATATGGTTGCGATGGCGCAGCGGGCCGAGCAGCTCGGCTTCGAATCGTTGTGGATCCCCGATCATATCGTGCTCCCGACCGAGTACCGCTCAACCTATCCGTACGCGGCGTCGGGCCGGATGCCGGCGCCCCCGGAAACCCCATTTCACGATCCGATGCTCGCGCTGGCTTATATTGCCGGCGTCACCCGCACGATTCGGTTGGCGACCGGAGTGCTGGTGCTGCCGATGCGCAATCCGTTCGCGGTCGCTAAAGCTGTTGCCACGCTCGACGTGGTTTCCAATGGGCGCGCCATCCTGGGCGTTGGAATCGGATGGCTGCGGGAGGAGTTCACGGCGATCGGCATGGATTTCGATAATCGCGCGCGCCGTACCCGCGAAGCCATCGCCCTTATGAAGCAGCTATGGACCAGCGAGACGCCGAGCTTCCATGGGCAAACGGTTAGTGCGGAAAATCTGCGCTTTGCGCCCAAGCCGCTGCAGAAGCCGCATCCGCCGATCGTGCTGGGCGGGGATTCCGAACCCTCGCTCAAGCGTGCGGCGCAGGTGGGCGACGGATGGTATGGCATTATGCCCAATATCGAGGCGGCGGCCGATACGATTGCTCGGCTGCGAAAACATGAAACGGCGGTTGGAAGGGCCACGCCGCTGGAGATAACGGTAAACCCCAGATTAGCCGGCCCCCTCGATATCGGCCAAATTCGCCGGCTTGAAGCGATCGGCGTCGATCGCGTTATTTTGAATGTCGGCCGTGGTGCAAAAGATGCGCGCGCGGAGATCGAGCGGTTCCATGATGCCGTTATCGCGAAGCTGTGAGAGGCGCGCGCAAGGTTCGTGGCATGGCCGATGGAATCGGGGCATGGCCGATTAATGATGGCTTCTTCCCCTAGACCTTCAACGTTATCATCATGATCAATAAATCTTAGGCGCAGGTCGCACAGATGAAGCGTTGCCCACGCTGCAACAAAACCTTCCCGGATACGGAAAAATTTTGCGATGACGACGGAACCGCCCTAATAGCTGCGAGCGGTCCGGCAACCACGCGCGTGGACGAGGCCCCGGCCTTTGGCTCCCAGGGTAGCCGCATTGAGTGTCCGGTATGCGGCGGCAAGGCCGAACCCGGCGAAGTGATTTGCAATTTTTGTGGCGCTCGGCTCGATCAGTCGGCCGCGCCACCCGCGCTCGCGGCCGAAGCGCCGCCGCGTTCAACCTCCACGTCCAATTTCGGCGGAACCACCCGCGTCGAGCACAATTTTTCAGACGAACGGCCCGCTGACGAAGAAGAATCATCGGGATCGCGTGGATGGGCGGCGGTCATCGGGTACACGGTGGCCGCGCTGGTCGCGCTGATTGGCGGTGCCTGGCTGGCGCTGCATCTGACGCGGCATCATCAGGCCCCGCTGGCGCAGGCCTCGCCCACTGAATCGGCTGCGCCGACTCCCGCCGTCGCGGGCGCACCCGGTCCGGTGGTTGCCTTGGCGAGCACCATTCCAACCCAAGTGGACGGTCCGGCCGCCGCCGCACCCGAGCGCAGCCGCGATGCGATCGATAAAGTTTTCGATAGCAACAAAGCGGCTCTGCTCGACACTTATAAACATACCCTCGACACCGACAGCACGGCCCATGACGCGATGCTGGTGCATCTGTCGATTGATCCGAGCGGCAAGGTGGTCGGCTCTTCGATTCGGACGTCAACCTCGCCCAACCCTAGTCTCGATGCCGACGTGTTGAACTCAATTACCAACTGGGATTTTGGATCGACCAGCGCCGGCGCGGCCGATGCGGACCTGCCGATCGTATTCGCCGGCAGAGCCGGTGACGTTCCGGCGATCGAAAACGCACTCAGCGCGAAGCTGGCTTCGCTGGATCCCGCCGAGCCGCCTGAGTATGCACTGGCATCCGCATCGCCAAGCGCCGCGCCGACGCCGGGCGTCATCGCGGCGGCGCCATCGCCTGAACCGCTGCTGGTTCCGCCCCCGGTGGAACCAGCGCCGCCTGGACCGGTGCGGGCGAGACGGCACCATCGATCGCGCCTGACTTATGCACCGCCACCCAAGCCGACGCTACTCGATCGAGTGCAGGACAGGCTGCGCGCCGATGCGCGAACCCGCCAGGTCAAGGTCTATACCAGTGGCGGAGTGGTTACCCTGTATGGGACCGTTTTCGATGACAAGGCCAAGCGTGTGGCGGAAAACAATGTGCGCGCGATCGGCGGCGTTACGAAGGTGGTTAATAACCTCACCACCGATACTGCTCAGTGGCAACAATGGCAGGATGCGATTTCGCGTCAGCTCCAGAGCGCCGGACTCGATCATGTGACGGTACGCGTGATCGGGAGGAACGCCTATCTGGATGGTGAGGTGAATACTGCGCTGGATCGCGATCGAGCGGTCACGATCACCGTGGGCGCCGCCCCGGTGACAGTACGGACCAACCTGATTCGGGTAGCCCCCGGCAGCGTATTCGGGTTTTAACTCATCGCAGATCTGCTTGCGGTTGTCTTCTGCGGTGTTTTTTGACCCTGTATTGACAATGTTTTGCTGACACGTTTATATGGTGATGCATATCGGTTTCGTCCTCTCGGAGGCTCCAGTTAACAAATGGCAGAAGCGCCGACCTCATGTAAGCAGGCATTCGACATGATGCCGAGCCGCTTTAATCCAGAAGCTTCAAAGGGTTTGAACGCCGTGTACCAGTTTGACTTGGCTGGTGACAGTGGCGGCAAGTGGTACGTAACCATCGCCAACGAACAATGTGAAGTTAAGGAAGGATCGCATTCCTCTCCAAACATCACTATTTCGATGACGGGGCAGGATTACCTCGACCTGGTTAATGGCAAGCTCAATGGCCAGATGGCCTTTATGACGGGCAAGCTTCGTATCGCGGGGGACATGGGCCTTGCGCTTAAGATGCAAAGCCTGTTCTCATAGCAGGCTTTCTCATAATTATGATCGGGCTACGACTCAACTCTGAAATCAACCTCTTTTTTCCGACGCTTTCCGCTTGACCAGTAATACCATTCAGCCCGTGATCGTGTTCGCGTCTATCCAAAATCAATCGAGTTTAGTTCCAGCGTTTTCGCAAGCTTTTCCAATCCCCCAGGCTGATCGAGATCGAATAACCATCTATTAGCTTATCGCGATTATACGGCGGACCCCGTCGTGACATCTCTGAAAATTGAGCCTGGTTTAATAAATTCGACTCTCACAAGAGGAGTATAAAGTTACGTCTAACGGAGGAGATGGTTCAGTGGACGATCCACATGAACGATCGGAAAATTCCGATCGTACAAACAACACCGACGCGAGCGACAGTCGGGCTTCTTCAGTTTCTTCCAAGCTTTCTGAAGAGCTGAGTAACTGGCGCCGACGCCGGCACAATGGCACCCGGCAAAGGCCGGCTGATAATAATGGTGGCGGGACCTATCAGTCGGAATTAGCCCGCACCATCAAGGTGCGAGGTCATGAGACGCTGGTCATTCGCAAGCCGAAATCCAGCATTTCCCGCCGAGGTAATAACGATTTAACCAATTCTTAGCGCTGGTCGATCGCCCGCCGCGTTAGTTAAGACTCCGCGTTTAGGATCGAAGCACTTCGGCGGGGGTCTCGCGCGAAGCCTGACGGGCAGGGTAGACCGTGGCCAAAAGGCAGAGCCCGAGCGAGGCGATCGCGACCAGAACAAAGTTCAGCGGTGTGGCCGCGATTGGAACGGTTGAAATTCCATACACTGCTTTGGGGATGTGGATGAAGTGGTAGCGGGACAATGCAAAACAGCCTATAGCACTTAGTGCCAGTCCGGCGGTGGTCCCCAGGGCCCCGACAATCAGGCCTTTAAGTACAAATACGAGTCTTATTGCTGAGCGGCTTGCGCCCATCGCCATCAGGACCGCGATGTCTTTGCGCTTTTCCATCACCACCATGATCAACGTGGCGATCAGGTTGAAGGCCGCAACTCCGATCAGCAGCAGCAGCACCGCCGAGTAAACCCATTTCAGCAAGGCGAAGCCGGCCGCCGCGGCGCGGTTGAAATCGATCCAACTGCGGACGGCATAATGGCGCCCCAATTCAGCTCGCAACGCGGCCGTCACCTGTTGCGTTTGATCCAGGTCGTCCAACTGGACTTCAATTCCATCGGCCTGTCCCCTGCGCCCGAAAAAAGTTTGCGCGGCCGGCAGGTCCATGAAGACCAGGTTCCGATCAAAGAAATCCACCCCGGACTCGAAGATCGCTCCGATGGTGAATTGTGCGGTTTTGGTCGTCAGGTCGGAACCCGAGACAATCGGCGCAACGATCCTGATCGTATCGCCTGGCTTCACCTTCAAGTGTTCGGCCAGCGCCGCACCCATCGCAATCGAGGCTGCAGGAGCGGAACCGTTTGCGGGCGCCACATCGCGGGCCAGGCTGCGCAAACTGCCCGCCCGCATGTATTTGCCAATTTTTGCAATTACGGAGGGGCTGTTCGGCTCGATCCCGCGCACCACCGCGCCGCTGATGCCATGCGCTGAACTGATCATTGCCTGTCCGATGATGAATGGATCGGCGCCCATCACCCCCGGGCTATGCATCAGCCGTTGATCCAGTTCGGCGTAGTTGGTAATCGCGCCGCCGTAACTCTGAATTTCAATCTGCGGCGTCACCGCCAACACTCGATCGCGCAGGCTGCTCTCCAAGCCGCCCATGACCGACAACGTAAGCGTCAAGGCGGCCACCCCGAGCATCACGCCCAGCGCGGTAAACAATGTCGTCACCGAGACGAAGGCTTCCTTGCGATGCGCTCCGAGGTAGCGCATCGCGATTTTCATTTCGTATCGCACGTCACACCAGCTTCGATGTCACAAGGATAAACGATCCCAGCCCGCCCCTGAAATCGTTTAGCTCCCTTGCCGAGGCCTAATCCACGCGGCCACCAGCGGCAGTATGATAGGATTTTAGTCATGGCGCGGCGTAAGGAAGCGGCTCAGGAAGGGAGTCTTTTCACAGTTCACGGCTCAGCGGGTCAGCCCCTGGCCGATCGGATGCGCCCGCGATCGCTCGCGGAGTTCGTCGGCCAGCAGCATCTGCTCGCGCCCGGCAAGTTGTTAAGCCAGATGGTCGCGGCGCGCACGCTGCATTCCATGATCCTGTGGGGACCGCCGGGCGTTGGTAAAACCACGTTGGCGATGCTGCTGGCGGGGCAATCGGGCGCGGTCTTCCGTTCGCTCGCGGCGGTCTCGTCGGGAGTCGCCGATCTGCGCGAGATTGCGAGTCTCGCCGCGCGTGAAGCGGCCGCCGGGCGGCGAACGGTGTTGTTCATCGATGAGATTCATCGCTGGAACCGGGCGCAGCAGGACGCCTGCCTGCCTCACGTCGAAAACGGATTGCTCACGCTGATCGGCGCAACCACCGAGAACCCGTCGTTTGAAGTGATCGCGCCGCTGCTGTCGCGCATGCAGGTGCTGGTGCTCAAGCCCCTGTCGCCGGAGGATTTGGCGACTTTGATCGAGCGCGCGCTGACCGATCGCGAGCGCGGGCTGGGTGCGCATGAATTAAGCCTCGATGAGTCCGCGACCGCCGAGTTGATGTCAGTCGCTGACGGCGATGCGCGCCGCGCGCTTAATATGCTCGAAATCGCGGCGGAACTGGCGCGTCAGCAGCGCCGCGGGCGGATCGACGCGGAGGACGTTCGCGAGGCTAGCCAGCAAAAAATGCTGCTTTACGATCGCGGCGGCGAGGAGCACTACAACGTTATTTCCGCCTTCATCAAAAGCATGCGCGGGAGCGATCCCGACGCGGCGTTGTACTGGATGATGCGGATGGTGGAGGCGGGCGAAGAGCCGCTGTTCATCGCCCGCCGAATGGTGATCTTCGCTGCCGAAGATATTGGCAATGCCGATCCGCGCGCGCTTCAAATCGCCCTTGCGGTCAAAGATGCGATTGACTTTGTCGGTATGCCGGAAGGCGTAATTCCACTGGCTCAAGGCGTCACCTATCTGGCCGGCGCGCCGAAATCCAACGCCGCTTATCGCGCGATGCTCAAGGCGGGCGAGGACGCCCGCAAGCTCGGTGCGCTGCCCGTCCCGCTGCATATCCGAAACGCCCCGACCCGGTTGATGCGCGGCCTGGGATACGGCGAGGGCTATGCCTATCCGCATGATTTCGAAGGCGCGATTGCCGGGCAGGATTATCTACCGGAACGGCTGCGGGAGAAGACTTATTACGAACCTTCGGATCGCGGCTATGAGGCGCGTATTCGCGATTATCTGATCCGGGTCAGGGAAATGCGCGCACGCAGCAAGCGAAGCGAAAAAGAGCAGCCATAAAAAAACAGCGGCACCGCGATTAGCGGCACCGCTGTGGATGAAAACCTTGCAGTCGCGCGCGGCGCTCTCTGGCGCACAGCGCACAAGCTGCGATGCTAGCGGGTGCCCAGCACCGAGTCTTTCAGAGCTTTCGCCGCGGTAAAGCGCAGACGGGTGCGGGCCGGAATTTTGATCGCTTCACCCGTGGCGGGATTGCGTCCGGTGCGCGCCTTGCTCTTACGTTTGCGGAAAACGCCCAACCCGGCCAGGCGCAACGAACCTTCGCGCTTAAGCTCTTTCACAATCAAACCGGAAAGTTCGTCCAGCGCCGCTTTGGCCTGCTTCTTGGTAATTCCCACCTTATCGGCGAGATGTCCTGCAACCTGCGCCTGCGTCATCGTCATCCTCCTCCCGCTGAGGTTTTAGTGAAACTGGGAAGCAGCTTGAACGAGTGCAAAGCATTTTTCAAGTATGGGACAAGGACTTTGCGCACAGGCCGGCGAAAAATATAAACCCGGCAGGCGATTTTGATCCTTGCTTTTCAGGAAGCCACGTCAGGGTAGCTAATCCGAGTCAGGTACAAACCCGCGGCGGGCGCCGATGCGGGCGCGCGCCCACGGTCGCGGGCCTCTAACAGTTCGGCGATCCATTCCGGCTTGGCCCGTCGCCGTCCAACCTCGACCATCGCAGCTACCATCGTACGCACCATATGCCGCAGGAAACTGCTCGCCTCCACCCGATAGATCAGCCGCTCCGGCGCAAACGTCCATTCGCTGGCATAAACCCGGCGCGTCGTGCTGAGTTCCCCGGAACCCAGGGTTCGGAAGGCGGCAAAGTCATGCTGGCCGATAAAAATGGCCGCCGCGCGATTCATCGCGTCAAGCTCAAGTGTTTCGGAAATCAGCCATACATATCGGCATTCGAAGGCGGAGCGGCATGATCGGTTCACAATGCGATACTCATACGCGCGGCGGATCGCATCGCGACGCGGATCGAAACCGTCGCCGATCGCGACACAATCGTGCACGACGATGTCGGCTGGCAGTAGCGCATTGAGGGCGCGCCCCAGTTCAGCGGGATCGAATGGGCGGGGCAGATGCGCGGCGGCGACTTGTTCAAGGGCATGCACTCCCGCATCGGTACGGCCTGCGGCGCGCACCCGGACCAGCACGCCGAAAATGCGGCGAAGAGCCGCTTCGACCTGCGCTTGAATCGAATCCTGATGGCGCTGAAGCTGCCAGCCGGAGTAATTGGCGCCGTCGTACTCCAGCGTGAGCTTCACCTGCATGGCATCAGGCGCTTAGCTGAGAAGGGAGTTCGATATCAGATTCTCCGCGGCCCATACCGCGCACATCGCCGCGATCCGCGCATTATCGATCACGCACCACAGCGACGCCCCGTTCCCGCCGATTTCGAATTGTACCGCGACCGCCTCGGCGCCAGCCGGATCGATAACGCTGGGTGGCCGCTCGTTCTCGACCAGCATCAAACCGGGGGCGGACCGCAGACGATCGCGCCAGCTATCCATGCCGGAAACCTTGGGCATGATGATCGATAACGCGGTGCCGTAAAAAATTGGCGCCCGCACGATCCGCAATTCGATCGGGGGCATCGAATCGGAAATCGTTGCGAGCTGCGACGCGATGATAGCCGCAAGGTTGGCTTCATCTTCGTCCGGAAAAAGATTGAAGGCGAGTTGTTGCTCGTCTTCGGCCTGCTCAAGCCGCGCATTTAACAGGTCGGCCGACTTTTTCATCAGCTTATCGACCTCGATCTTGCCTGCGGTGCTCGCCCCCATCATCAGCGTTGCACCGGCAAACGCGGGCTTGGGTTCGAGCGCGCCCAAAATCGCCGCAAGTGCGTAGGCGCAGGGATGCGGTATGCCGAACACCCCGCCGCGCTTGAAACCGATCAGGATTTCACGCGAGATGAGACCGGGGGCGGCCAGCGGGATGCCCGAGCTTTTCCTATAAGCGGTACTGAGATCGATCAGGATCGGAGCCGGGCGCGCACGAATTATTTCTGAGGCAATGCTTTGGGAGGCCGCGAGGAAGGCCAGATCGAAGCCGGCGAGATCGGCGGGGCTGGTCAGTTCCGTGACCAGTTCTTCTTCATTGCCGATCGTGACGGTTTCAGCCGCGCCGCGCTCCGAGGCGAACAGTTTCAGCTCGGAAAATGGAAAGCCGCGTGCCGCGAGTAGATCGGCCAATTGGCTGCCGATTACGCCGGTCGCACCAACTACCGCTACCCTGAGATCGCGGCTCAAGGTCGCGTTCATGCCAAATCCTCTTTCAGCGCCGCTTAGCTATCAGATTCCTGGCTTTCGAGCCGTTCGCGCACCAGCCGGCCCATCGCTTTGCAGCCTACCAGTTTGGCGCCCGCCACACTGCCCTGAATATCTTTGGTGCGATAGCCTTCATGCAGCACGCCCTCGACCGCCTTCACGATGCTTTCGGCTTCGGAGCGCATGCCGAGCGAATGCTCCAGCAGCATCGCGGCGGAAAGGATTGCGGCGAGCGGATTGGCCTCGTCGCGTCCGGCGATATCGGGCGCGGTGCCGTGGATCGGCTCGTACATCCCGATCCTGAAGCCCGCGCCGTTCATCTCCTCGCCCAGCGAAGCGGAAGGCAGCATGCCCATCGAACCCGCCAGCACGGAGGCCTCGTCGGTCAGGATATCGCCGAACAGGTTCTCGGTTACGATCACGTCGAAATCGCGCGGCCGCCGAATCAGATGCATCGCCATCGAGTCGACCAGTTGATGCTCGAGCGTAACTTCCTTGTAATCCGCCGCGACTTCCATCGCGACTTCGCGCCAGAGCCGGGAGGTCGAAAGGATGTTGGCTTTATCCACCGAAGTCAGATGCTTGCGGCGATCGCGGGCCAGTTCGAAGCCGAATTTGACGATCCGGCGAATCTCCGCCTCGGAATAAAGGCAGGTATCGACCGCCTCGCGGCCGCTGCTGCTCTCACGCCGTTCGCTCGGTTTGCCGAAGTAGATTCCTCCGGTCAACTCGCGCAGGACGATAAAATCGACCCCGTTGATGATTTCCGGACGCAGCGGGGAAGATGGAATCAGCTCCCTGAGCGTCCTGACCGGACGAACATTGGCGAACAGGCCGAGCCCCGCGCGCAACCCGAGCAGGGCCTGTTCGGGGCGTGGGCCGCCCTTTGTATTATCCCACTTGGGACCACCGACCGCTCCCAGCAGGACGGCGTCGCTCTCCTGTCCCTGCTTGAGAACTTCTTCCGGCAATGGCTTGCCATGCGTGTCGATCGCATGGCCGCCAACCAGCGCTTCATGGAATTCGAGATCGATCGCGGACTGGCGCGCCACTATCTTGAGGACCTGTAGCGCCTCGCCGATCACTTCGGGACCGATACCATCGCCCTTTAGAACCAAAATTTTATAAGCCATCTACGAACCGGAAGAGATTGCAATTGAAGTCTTTAAACCACCTGCGAGCGAAGACCGCGACTACGCTTCACAGCACCCTCATCGCCGGCGCCAACGCCGCCGATAACTCTTGACGAGAGTGCGTTAAGACGCGCACGGAACATCATCGAGTACCACGCCATAATCAGAGCTTAGCGTTTAGCCCAACCGCGATGGCAGGGCAAGCCCCGATCGATCCTGATCCCTGCTTAAGACCCGGTCGCGGCGGCTTCGGGCGCATGATGCGTGCGCAGTTTCAGGCGATTGAGCGCGTTGACCAGCGCCAGCGCGCTCGCCATCACGATGTCGCTATGGGCGCCCTGGCCGGACACGGTCATACCGTCATGGCGCACGAGGCAGCTTACTTCGCCCAGCGCATCGGTACCGCCGGTGATCGATTTCACCGAGTAACGCTCCAGTACCGGCGCGATCCCGGCGATTTTCAGGATCGCCTTATACGAGGCGTCCACGATTCCATCGCCAGTCGATTTAGCGGTGCGCGACTCCTTGTTCACGCGCATCGTCACTTCGGCCTGGGGCGCGATCCCAACGGCGGAAGTCACGCGCAGATCGGCCAGTTCGAACCAGTCCGCCAGATGACGGGTCTCTTCCTGTACCAGCGCCAGAATGTCGTCGTCATACACCACTTTCTTCTTGTCGCACAGCGCCTTGAACTCGCCGAAAGCCTTGTTGACATCGATCGCGGTGGTATCCAGACCCAGTTCGTTGAGGCGACTGATGAAGGCGTGACGGCCCGAATGTTTCCCCAGCACCAGCTTGTTCGAGGGAATCCCAATATCCTCGGGCTGCATGATCTCGTAGGTCTGCTTGTACTTGAGCACGCCGTCCTGATGGATTCCGGCCTCATGGGCGAAAGCATTGTCGCCCACAATTGGCTTGTTCGGCGGCACCGGCTGGCCGATTACCTGCGAGAGCAGGCGCGAGGCGGAATAGATCTGGCGCGTGTTCACGCGCGATTCGATACCGAGCAGATCCTTGCGTGTGCGCAGCGCCATCACCACTTCTTCCAGCGACGTGTTGCCCGCGCGCTCGCCGATTCCATTGATCGTGCATTCGATCTGGCGCGCGCCATTTTGGATGGCGGCCAGCGAGTTGGCGACCGCCATCCCCAGGTCGTTATGGCAATGGGCGCTCCAGATAACCTTATCCGCGTTCTGCACGTGCTGCCGCATATAGGCGAACATGCGGCCATACTCCTCGGGAATCGCGTAACCGGTGGTGTCCGGCAGATTTATGATATTGGCGCCGGCGCGAATCGCCTCGGAGCATATCGTGGCCAGAAAGCCCCAATCGCTGCGCGAGGCATCCTCGGCGGAAAATTCGATGTAATCGAGATGTTGTTTCGCGCGCATCACCGCCCAGGTTGCGGCGTCGAGCACGTCCTCGCGCGTCATGTTTAGCTTGTGTTTAAGATGGATATCCGACGTGGCGATAAAGATATGGATTCCCGGCCGCGGCGCCTTTTCGACCGCGCTCAGCGCCTGATCGATATCCAACTCGCGCGTCCGCGCCAGACTGAGCACGACCGGCCCGCTGATGGTCTGCGCGGTACGTTGGATGGAATCGAAATCCCCGGGTGAGGAGGCCGCGAAACCGGCTTCGATCACGTCGACGTTGAGCCGTTCGAGCTGGCGCGCGATAGCAAGCTTTTCTTCGACGTTCATGGTCGCGCCCGGCGACTGCTCGCCGTCGCGCAGCGTGGTGTCGAAGATGCGGACGTAATCCTCGGTCTGGTGTGCGGGGTTCATAGGTTCCATGCCCTCCCTAATCAGAACCCCCGGTCTTCGCGGACTTCACAAGCGCCCATAAAAAAACGCCCCAGGCGGCTTGTTCGGCCCACTGCCCGGAGCGTTCGTTTCGAAGTTTCAAGCAGGTCAGGCCGGCTTGGCAACGCCCTCGGGGTGGGCCTCGGTAAGGCCCGGAATAAGAAGGAGCGCCAGCAGATTTGACCGCATACGCAATTACTCTATGCGGCAGCAACCGCCCTCGTCAAGGCAGGGCCGGATAGCGGGCGCTGTCTTAGTTCGAGGCTGAGGGTCTGAATTTGAAAGAGCCTGATGGCCCAATTTCAGAATCGAGTGATTTCCCTATTGGGTGTTTTCCAATTCGGAATCCAGATCACCGCGACGATTCCGAGCAAAAGACCTACCAAGCCCCCAACCCATGGACCAAGGAGGCCAGCCACATATCCCAGAACTGCCGAGATGATTAGCACCCAAAGTAGCGCGAAAAGCAGATACCGAGTGGTCTTTGTGAAAAACCTGCGCGATGCCAACCCGGTCGCAGTTGCTTTAACTTCTCCCTTTAATGTTTTGTAATGGGTTATCGGCATACCGCCCCTACAAGCGCGAGCATTGGCGGTTCCTGAAAGTGGAGCCGCGCTAGTATGGGGTTTCCGCGAGCGGCGCCGATCCCGCGTTCGGCTTGACGGCGGAGCGCGACTCTGGTGCTATTCGGCTGTTCAAGCATGCCGGATTGTCGCGACCAGGGAGGTTACTCAGCATGATCGCATTATCGCATAGCGGATCGGCCATATTCACGTCGAGTGCTCCATCGCGGGAGCTGATGGTCGCGACGGTGGATGGGATCGTCACCCTCGCGCGGCAGGCGCAAGATCCGGCGGCATCATGGCGCGAAACCTCGCGCGCGCTGGCGGGCTGCCATATCAGCTCGATCATCACTCCGGAGCCCGGGATGATCTTTGCCGGGGTCTTCAATGGCGCCGTGATGCACAGCCACGACGGCGGGGTTACGTGGCAGGCGCGCGATGCCGGGATCGCGCATCGCGACGTTTACAGCCTCGGTTACGTCAAGGTCGATGGACGCCTGCGGCTTTATGCCGGTACGCAGCCGGCCAATCTTTATGTCAGCGACGATCTTGGCGCACACTGGCGCGAACTGCCGAATCTGAGATCGGTGGCCAGCGTGCCGAGCTGGACTTTTCCCGCGCCGCCGCACGTCGCGCACGCCAAGCACATCACGTTCGGAGCCAGCGATCCGAAGACGGTGTATGTCAGTGTCGAACAGGGCGGACTGTTGAAAAGTACCGATGGCGGCGAAAACTGGAGTGAATTTTCAGGGTTCGACGCCGACTACGACCAGGACGTTCATCGGCTGCATGTCGATCCGCGCGATGGGAAGCGGATGCTGATGGTGGACGGGCTGGGGATGTACGCGACTCGCGATGGCGGCCTGAAATGGGAGCGCCGCACGAATCACGACTCGGTGGTGGGCGGCTACCCGGATACGATCGTTCATCTGCCCAGCAACCCGGATCTGTTGATTTCGGGTGGCGCTGCGGAAAATCCCAATTACTGGCTGGCCCATCACTTTGCTGGCGCACGTATCACACGGTCGCGCGACGGCGGCAAAAGCTGGGAACTTCTGCGCAATGGACTGCCGGCGCCGGAGCGATGGCAGGCATCGATCGAGGCGATGACGCTGGAGGAGTGGGGCGCGTCATTTTCAGTGTTCGCGGCCACTACTGCGGGCGAAGTTTACGAAAGTTACGACGGCGGCGATAACTGGCGTCAGATCGCTAATATCGCGCCGGTCTCGAAAGGCGCTCACGCCTTCATCTTGAACCGCGCCGCGTAATCGCTTCTTATTCAGATTGCCTAGAGGGGGATCGGTTGGAAAAGAACCGGCGAGCAACCGCGCTCATCGGGCTTGCGCTGATCGGATTTCTGATCCAGGTCTGCGGCTGCGGCGGGGCTTCGTCTTCCCGCCAGACCAACTGTAACGGTGCCGCAATCTTCTCTTGCATTCGCACCAACGGCAACTATGGATCTCCGACGGGGCATCAATGGCCCCGATTCAGCTATCGGAATCGATAATTCCAAACCTCAGGTGTTGCCGCCCAAGGGGATGGTATCGTGAGGGTCGGGTTGAGTTTGGGCGGGTCCTGCATTCGGTCCGAAGACCGGCATCTTAGCCATCAGATGCTCGCCGCCCAACATCAGGAACGGACCGGATAGCACATAGGCGGTGGCCAGCATGCAGACGGTGATCTGCGGAACGGCAACCAGACAGGCCAGCACGATCATAATGAGCGCCGTCACCGCCATCGGCGCCCGATGATAAAAGTCGATCGATTTGAAACTGGGATAGGGCACCCGCGAAATCATCAGCAGCCCGAGTAGCGCCGTGACCGGTGCGACCACCGCGATCAGCATCCGCGGAGCGTCGATGTAAAAGTAGTGATAGGCGAGCACCAATCCCGCGATCATGGCGGCGGCGCCCGGAACCGGAAGGCCCACAAAGCGATGTTTGTCGATATTGCCGGTTTGGACGTTGAAGCGCGCCAGCCGAAACGCGGCGAACACGACGTAAAGTCCGCTGATGATCACGCCCCAATCGCCCAGCGGCCGCATCGCCCAGGTATAGGCCAGGACGGCCGGCGCCACGCCGAACGCGACCACATCCGAAAGGCTGTCGTATTCGACGCCGAACAAACTTGAGGTTCGTGACAGTCGCGCCACCCGCCCGTCGAGTCCGTCGCAGATGAAGGCAAAGGCGATCAGTACGGCAGCCCGGATGAAGCGTCCGTTGGTGGCGGAAATCAGCGAGTAAAAACCTGCCAGCAAGCCGAGCGAGGTGATGGTGACCGGAACCAGGAACACGCCGCGCCTGAGCGGTCCGGCCGCCTTTCGATGACTCCCGCGCAACTCTGAAATTAAATGCAGCCGCGCGGCGCGTGCGCGGGGGTTGCTTCCAAACCGTTTATTCATTGTAGGACCTCGCCGATCACCGTTTCGCCGGCCCGGACCCGATCGCCGACGGCGATCGTCAGCCGGAAATCGCGCGGTATGAAGTGATCGAGGCGGCTGCCGAACATAATCAATCCAATCCGCGAGCCAGCCATCACATGATCATGCGGGCGCACGCGGCATACAATGCGGCGTGCCAGATAACCGGCCACTTGGACGAACGCATGCCGGCGTCCCGATGCATCGAGCATCACGACCAGGTTGCGCTCGTTGTGCAGGGCCGCCTCGTCGCTGTATGCGGCACGGAACTGTCCCGGCGTATGAGTTACCGACAGCACCTCGCCGTCGATCGGCGCGCGGTTGACGTGGACGTCGAGCGGCGACATGAAAACCGACACCCGCTGGAAAGTCTCGCCCGGCAGGCCGGGCGGCGATCCTTCGCCGATGTTGCAGACGCGGCCGTCGGCGGCCGATAGCACAACTCCCCGGGAGAGGCCTGAAGAGCGATTCGGATCGCGAAAAAACAGAGCTACCGCCAGCGCGATCAGCAAAAAGATGATCGCCAGCCATGCGATACCGAACATCGCCGCAAGGGCCCCGATGGCGAGCGGTATCAGGACGTGTATTGCGCCTTCGCCCGCAATTCCAATTCGCCCAGCGAGATTCGCGACTCGCCCGGTGGGTTCGCCTGCTTGATGGCTATCCGGATGGCTTACCAAGGCTAATTGCGCGAGCGATCGACCAGGCGTTCGCTCTGCAACCAGGGCATGAATGAGCGTAGCCGGGCTCCCACCTCTTCCAGCGGATGTTTGGCCGCCTCCTCGCGTTGATGGCGGAAATTCGGCAGGCCCTTGCGATATTCTTCGAGCCATTCATTGGCGAATTTGCCCGATTGGATCTCCGCGAGCAGTCGCTTCATGGTCTCTCGCACCTGAGGTCCGATCACCTGCGGACCGCGGGTCATGTCGCCATATTCGGCGGTGTTGCTGATCGAGTAGCGCATGTTGGCGATGCCGCCCTCGTAGATCAGATCGACGATCAGCTTGACCTCGTGCACGCATTCGAAATAGGCCATCTCGGGCGCATAACCAGCCGCGACCAGGGTTTCAAAACCCGAACGAATCAATTCGGTCAGACCGCCGCATAGCACCGACTGTTCGCCGAACAGATCGGTCTCGGTCTCTTCGCGGAAACTGGTCTCGATCAGCGCCGCGCGTCCGCCGCCGATTGCCGATCCATATGCCAGCGCGACCGCAACCGTATCGCCCGACGGATCCTGATCGACCGCCAGCAGCATCGGAACACCGCGCCCCTTGACGTATTCCGATCGCACCAGATGGCCGGGGCCTTTGGGCGCAATCATGAAGACGTTGACGTCCTTGGGGGCCTTGATGAACTTGAAATGGATATTGAAGCCGTGGCCGAAGGCGAGATATTTGCCAGGTTTGAGCGCGGGAGCAATTTCCTTTTCGTAGATCTCGGCGCCCATCTCATCGGGCACCAGCACCATCACGATATCCGCCTCGCGGGCCGCCTCCGCAGTTTCCATCACCTTGATGCCCTGCTTTTTGGCCTTTTCCCACGATGGGCTGTCCTTGCGCAGTCCGACCCGCACGTCCATTCCGCTGTCGCGT
>DAHVFB010000058.1 GCA_027317185.1 Deltaproteobacteria bacterium | reverse complement strand
CGGCGAAGTCTTCGCGAATCTCGTATGAGATCACGCGCCCCAGCGGACCGACGGTGCGCAGCAAGGCGATCGTTAGCGCGCCCGCGCCGGTCCCGCCCTCGATTACGGTGGCGCCCGAAAACACATCGCCCCAGATCAGCAGCGGGCCGGTATCTTTTGGATAGATTACCTGCGATCGGCGCGGGAGCAGCGGAATCAAATCGGCGTAAGTGGGACGCAGCATGAGGAACGTTTCGCCCTTGGAGAGCTTTATTCGCGAACCTTCCTCAAGCCCGATCAGATCGCCGCCGTCAATTTCGCCGCGGATCGCGATACGATGGCCGCGGCGCAGAATTTTCAAGTAGCGGCGGCCCTTGCGATCGATCAGGATGATCGGATCATTCTCATTGAGTCGTGAGTCCAAGCGATACAGGCTTAGACGCTTCGGCGCGGCCGCGCAACATCGCGGGCGGTGCGGACCCGACATCTTGACTTATATACCAGCCGCCGCCTACGCTAATGGATTGTTCGGCTGCGAAACTGGCGGACGATACGGCCTGGATTTTCGGTGATGTTCCACAACGCAAGTTTTCCAACCACCTGCCGCGCAGGCCGCCGATCGATAATCGATTCAAGCTCCGACAATCAGTTTAATTTCAATGAGAGAATAGTTCGACATGGCTGAGAAGAAAGCGCGTACGGCGGAAAAAAGCGCTGGCCAGAGCCAGCAAAAGCACCTGTGCAAGACCTGCGGGTCCGATGCCAAAGTGACCCTGTTCACCGGTTTTGGGCGCAAGGGTTTTTTTCTGGTCTGTGAGAAACAATGCGGCTATGTAGGCCGGTTGCGCTAAGCGGATCGGGAGTTTTCAGCGATGGCGAGAACCAGAAAGAGCAAACCAGCCAAGGGCGATCTCTATGCCAGCCTGTCCGATACCGCGGACGATGTGAGCGATGATGCCGACCTGCCCAAAGATGAAGCCGGCCGGCGCAAGATAAAACGCCAATATCAGGAATTACTCGGAATTCGAATCGAGAAGCTCCGTGGACGTATTCTCAATCGCGAGCGAATCAACAAAACCATCGAGGGCATCTACTTCATCTGCGCGAAATGTCTGAAGGTCTGCCACTCGCTCGACGATGGATTGACCGAAGATCCGGCGAACCAGAATAATCAATGCGGCAAATGTTCGAAGACCCGTCCAGCCGCCGCCTGAGCCTCTCCAGCTATCCGCGCAGTTCTTCGATTTACCGCTTTTTCGGCGCATAGCTTTTATTTGTCGGCGCGACCGGCTAATTCTTTCCGCATTCCTGAACTGGTGCGCTCAGCCGTGGAGAAATAGACCGATGTCATTGCAGTTCATTCCGCCCGACGTGAACCTCGATTTCGTCGGCAAGCGATACTTTTTCGTGGCGCTCTCGACCGCGATCAATCTGGCCGCCATTTTCCTGCTGATCTTTGTCGGGCTTAACTACGGTGTTGATTTTGCCGGCGGCAGTATCGTACAGGTCCGTTTTCATCAGGCCACCGACGGTAACCGTATCCGTGGCGCGCTGGCGCCGCTTAACCTGGGCGATGTCACGGTGCAGGAATTCGGCAAGGCCGGCTACGAATACCTTATACGCTTTGACAAGGTCCATAATTTTTCAAATTTAGGTGGGACGCTCCAACAGGCGCTGAATCGATCGCTTCCGGGTAACGATGCCCAGGTGGTCAGGGTCGAAAGCGTCGGCGCCAAGGTCGGCAAAGATCTGCGTCTCGATGCGGTCGAGGCGCTGGTGGTGGCCACTATTTTCATGGGCGCCTACATCGCGTTTCGTTTTCGATCGGTAAGCTGGAGCTTCGGCGCGGGCGCGGTGATCGCCCTGATCCATGACGTGCTGGTGGTGAGCGGGGCGCTGGTGATCAGCCATCTGCAGTTCGATCTTACGACGCTGGCCGCGTTGCTGACGGTGATCGGTTATTCCGTCCACGACACGATCATCGTGTCGGACAGAATCCGCGAGGATGCGGCCAAGCGGCGGCGCGAAGATCTCGCCACCGTGATGAACCGGGCGATCAACGAAACTCTGGCGCGTACGCTGCTCACCTCGGGCACCGCGATCGCCGTGCTGATCGCGCTGCTGGCGTTGGGTGGTCCGATATTGCGGCCGCCCGCCTTCACCCTGCTGGTGGGTTTTATTACCGGAACCTACTCTTCAATCTACATTGCAGGTCCCGTGGTGCTGTTCTGGGAAGGCGCGGGGAAGGGACGCAAGACGCTTTCCCGCGCCGCCTAACGGGATACCTCCCAATGCGGTTGATTAATACCGCGCGCGGGGTTTACCGCTTGCAGTTGCCGGCCATTCCAGAATGCAGCGGCGATACGTACGCCTTTACGATCACCTTGGAGCGCGCTGACGGGATTGAGAAGGTAGCCCTGCGCTGTATCGTTCCCGCTAATCAGTTAACCACCGATGAACTTGCCGCCCCCGAACTGATCGAACTGCGGCTCGAAGCATGGCTGGTGGCCGGTTTCGAGCAGATTCGCGAATCGGCGCTGCGCACAATCCGCAGCGAGCGGCGGCTGTGGGAAGTGCGTTTCCGCGATCAAGCCGGGCCGCTGCAACCGATCTGACCTTCTCGTGGAGGCGACTTCCTCGCGCCGATCCGCCCGCCGCCAACTATTGCAGCGTTTACCTGCTCTTGCGACGCCTTCGTGCTACCGCGAACATCGGCAGTGTCCAGACAATAGGGTACGGAGCAATAAACAGATTGTCGTCTTCTCGTATTTACGATATTGTCTTTGCGAATACACAGGAACCACTTATGCCACTCAATATCCGTAGCGAAGCAGTCAACCAGCTCGCCAAAAAGCTGGCGGCTCGCAAACAGATAAACAAGACCGACGCCGTAGAGCTCGCCCTGGAAAGCGAGCTGCGTCGTATGGACGAGGCGCTGCCGCTCCGTGAGCGGCTTCGTCCGCTACAAAACCGCATATTGGCTCGGCCAGCGACGGGATTGGAAGCGGATAAGGCGTTCTATGACGAACTGAGCGAAGAGCCCTGATGTTCGTCGACGCATCGGCCATAGTCGCGATTTTGACCCGCGAACCGGAAGCCGATGTCCTGGCGGACCTGTTGGAGGCGGCGCGCGCGCCGATTACTTCGCCGATCGCCTTCTTTGAAGCGGCGCTGGGAATCTGCCGCAAACGGCACACCAGCGTCGAGGAGGCGGAAGAGGACGTGCGCGAATTCCTCGAGTTAGCGGGAATCGAACTAATCCCGATCACCATAAACGAGGCGGAGACCGCGCTCAGCGCGTTCTCCCGCTACGGCAAAGGGGGATCGCACCCCGCGCGGCTTAATCTGGGCGACTGCTTCGCCTATGCGGCGGCAAAGAACCATCGGACCTCGATGCTATTCAAGGGCGACGACTTCGACAAAACCGATATTCGCTCGGCGGTCAGCTAAATCATCAATGAAACGTTTGACAAATTGTCTCAAATTCGATTACTAGACCATCGGAGTCTGATATATCGAAGATGGCCCGTAAAAACTTTTGACAACGGCGAGACCATCGCTATAGTATACCTAACAGGTCCACTACTAATTGAACGAAGGGCAACGATTTTACGCAAGTGCCGCGAGGTTTGCAGCGGCGGGTGCGGCGGTCTCATAAATTGTTGAAGAAACTGTATGCTTAAGCTGCCAATCTACATGGATAACCACGCGACGACGCAGGTCGATCCGCGGGTCCTCGAGGCGATGCTGCCGTATTTTTCCGAGGTCTTTGGGAATGCCGCCAGCCGTAACCACGCTTTTGGTTGGGCTGCGGAAGAGGCGGTCGAGAAGGCGCGCACGCAGATTGCCGCGATTATCAAAGCCAAACCCAAAGAGATCATTATCACCAGCGGCGCCACCGAGTCGGACAACCTGGCGATCAAGGGTGTGGTCGAGTTTTACAAAGAAAAGGGCAACCACATCGTCACCTGCGTTACCGAGCATAAGGCGGTGTTGGACAGTTGCCGGGCGTTGGAACGGGCGGGCCGCGCGACCGTCACCTATCTGCCGGTTGACAAGTACGGGATGGTCGATCCGGACGACGTGCGCAAGGCGATTACCGACCGGACCGTGCTGATCACGATCATGTTCGCCAACAACGAAATCGGCACTATCCACCCGATCGCCGAGATCGGGAAAATCGCCAAGGAAAAGGGCGTCATATTTCATTGCGACGCGGTGCAGGCGATTGGCAAGGTGCCGGTCGACGTGGACCGCTGCGGAATCGACCTGATGTCGCTTACCGCGCATAAGCTTTACGGGCCCAAGGGCGTTGGAGCTTTGTATGTGCGCTCCAAGGGGCCGCGCGTGCGGCTGACACCGATTATCGATGGCGGCGGGCATGAGCGCGGGATGCGTTCGGGAACGCTGAACGTCACCGGAATCGTCGGCTTCGGCGCGGCCTGCGAAATTGCCCAGCGCGAGATGCCGGAGGAATCGGTCCGGCTGCTCGAATTGCGTAATCGTCTGCAGGCGGGGCTGTTTGAGCGCCTCGAAGAGGTCTACCTTAACGGGCATCCGACCGATCGTCTGCCGGGTAATCTTAATCTCAGCTTCGCCTATGTCGAGGGCGAGTCGCTGCTGATGGGTATCAACGACGTCGCGGTAAGTTCGGGCTCGGCCTGCACCTCCGCCACGCTCGAGCCGTCGTATGTTATTCGCGCGCTCGGGATCGACGAGGAACTGGCGCATAGCTCGATCCGTTTCGGAATTGGACGTTTTAGTACCGCCGAGGAAGTGGATTTTGTCACCGACAGAGTATCGCGCGAAGTGAAGCGATTGCGGGAAATGTCGCCGCTTTATGAGATGGCGAAAGAAGGCATCGACCTCAAGGCGGTCAACTGGAAAGCTAACTGAACAGGGGCTTGGAAATATGGCTTACTCAAGCAAGGTTCTCGAACATTACAACAATCCTCGCAACGTCGGCAGCTTCGCTAAAGACGATGCCGATGTCGGCACCGGAGTGGTGGGCGCGCCGGAGTGCGGCGACGTGATGAAGCTGCAGCTCAAGATCAGCGACAGCGGCGTGATCGAGGATGCGCGCTTTAAGACCTTTGGTTGCGGCAGCGCGATCGCCAGTTCCAGCTACGTGACGGAACTGGTCAAAGGCAAGCATATCGACGAAGCGATAGCGATTCGCAACACCACGATCGTGCAGGAGCTGAATCTGCCGCCGGTCAAAATCCACTGCTCGGTGCTGGCCGAAGACGCCATCAAGGCGGCGATCGCGGACTGGAAAAAGCGCAAGGGCACCGCGGCGGATGATCTGAAGGTGGCCGAAGGCTGAACTAGAAGGCTGAACTATTAGTGCACGAAACGGGCGCGCGGGGCGAAAGCATTTAAGCAATCAGGGCAGGCAAGCAATTAGATGGTTACGCTGTCGGAAAATGCGGCACTCAGGATCAAGCAACTGATCGGCGACAAGCCCGCCGCCGGACTGCGCGTTAAGGTGGTGGGCGGCGGCTGTTCGGGGCTGCAATATCGCATGGAGATCGACGGTCAGCAGGATCGCGATAAGGTTTTTGAACGCGATGGCGCCAAGCTGATTGTTGACAAAAAAAGTTTTTTGTACTTAAACGGCTCAGAACTGGATTATGCCGAAGAGCTGATGTCCTCCGGTTTTAAACTCGTGAATCCAAACGCCAAGCGAACTTGTGGATGCGGGGAGTCGTTCATCGTATGAACGGTGGGAAGCGGGGTCTTTGGCGCAAAGATGGTGCAATGCCCGTCATGTGCGCGGCGCTCGGAGCCGTGCCTGGTCTGTCCGCAATGCGGCGGACCGTTACCGGCTGAAACCGACGGTTTTACCGCGCTCGGGCTGCCGCCGAAGCTCGTAATCGATCTGGATGAGCTGGAGCGCGCTTATCACACTATCAGCCGGCGGATTCATCCCGACCATTTCGTAGCCAGTCCGCCCGATGTACGCGCGGCGAGTCTAAAAGGAACGGCGCTGCTGACCCGCAGCTATCGAATTTTACGTGATTCTATCAGCCGGGGTATTTACTGGCTGGAGCTTAAAGGTGATAAGTTAAGCGAGAGTAATAATCGAGTGCCAGCCGAATTAGCTGAGCTGGTGTTCGAAGTTCAGGAGCAACTCGCTGAATTACGCGCCTCGCGCGATCAGTCGGGGGACCAATCGAAGGGATTGGCCGCCAATATGCTGCATGTACGTCAGGACTTGGATATTGCGATGAACCGCGCACTGGATGAATTGAACGGCAATTTTCGCCGCTGGGATAGCGGGGCTGCGAGCGAAGCGAGCTTGCGCGGCGAACTCAAGGCGGTGCTCGCGCGAATCGCCTATCTACGTACCCTTATCCGGGACGTCGACCGGGAACTTGAAACGGTAGAGGCGGCCTAGCGATCTGGTAATAACTGCGCCGCGATTGGCGCATTCGATATTTTTCAATGGCACGGATAGTTGGCATAGACCTGGGCACCACCAATAGCCTGATCGCGACCATGCAAGGGCCACAGCCGCGCGTGATTCCCGATCCGGAAACGCGGCAGACGCTGCTTCCTTCCGTGGTCGCATATTCGCCCGAGGGCGAAGTTTTCACCGGCGAAGAAGCGATCAAACGGGAGCCCCATTTGAGCGTGGAGCGTGACGGTGCAGTGGCCACCGTCGGCTTTCCCGGTGGTGGCGAAGGCGCGGTTATTCGATCGGTCAAGCGCTACATGGGATTGGACAACGCCGACCTGGCGCCCGCGGATCGTAATCGCTACACCTTTGCCGATCTCAGCGGGCCGGTGGTGCGATTCAAGGTGGGCGATCGGGTTTTGACTCCACCAGAGATTTCCGCGGAAATTCTCAAGGCGCTGAAAAAACGCGCGGAAGCGGTCCTGCAGGAAAAGATCGATCAGGTGGTAATCACCGTGCCTGCCTACTTCAACGATGGGCAGCGGCAGGCCACCAAAGATGCCGGCTTGCTGGCCGGCTTGCAGGTGGAGCGCCTGGTCAACGAACCCACCGCGGCATCGCTCGCCTATGGCTTGCAGAAGATGGCGAGCGGGCGCGTGGCGGTGTTCGATTTCGGCGGCGGCACTTTCGATGTATCGATCCTGAGCGTGAAAGATGGGATTTTCGAGGTGCTGGCGACCCATGGCGATACTCACCTGGGCGGTGACGATATCGATCGCGCGGTGGTCGATTTCACCTTCGACGGACTGCCGGATTTACCGCGCACAGATCGTCACATTTGGAATACCGTGCGATTGCTGGCCGAAGATGCGAAAAAGATTTTGAGCTTTCAGGCCGGGGTCGCTTTCGAGCTGAAGCTGCCTGGCAAGACTCTCGAACTTAAGCTCGATCGCGCGGATCTTGAACGCCTGGCCGCGCCCTTTATCGACCGTACGATTGAATCCTGCCGCCACGCGCTCAAAGACGCCGGTCTGCAGTCGTCGGACATCGATGCGGTCGTGCTGGTGGGCGGTTCGACCCGGATGCCGCTGGTGCGCCGCCGGGTACAGGAATTCTTTGGGCGCGAGCCGCTGTGTTCGATCGATCCCGATCAGGTGGTTGCTCTTGGGGCCGCCGTTCAGGCGGGCATTCTGATGGGCACCCAGGGCGACATGCTGCTGCTCGACGTGGTGCCGCTGTCGCTCGGTATTGAGACCATCGGTGGCGTGGTGGAGCGGCTGGTCTTTCGCAACACCACTATCCCGACCAGCGTTTCGGAGATGTTCACCACCGCGGTCGATAACCAGACGCATGTAGACATCCATGTGGTGCAGGGCGAGCGTGAACTGGCCAAAGATTGCCGCAGTCTGGCGCGCTTCAAACTGGGCCCGCTCGATCCGAAGCCGGCCGGAATGCCGCGCGTCGCGGTGACGTTTCTAATCGACGCCAACGGAATTTTGAATGTGATGGCGGCGGATGAAGAGACCGGCCGCGGTCACATGGTCGACGTGAAGCCGAGCTATGGACTCACGGACGAAGAGATCGAACGGATGCTCGAAGAGGCGATCGATTACGGCGAGGCCGATATCGCCGAGCGCCTGATGATCACGGCCCGCAACGACGCCGAGCAGATACTGGCGGCGGTTGCCAAGCAAATGCGGGATCATGGCGGTTTGATCGACGATCAGGAGCGCCGGCAAATCGACGAAATGGCCGCGCTGGTCGATCAGGCGCGCAAAGAAGACGACCGCGAAAAGCTGGCCGCTTTGGTCGAGGAATTGAACCAGCTCACCACACCATTCGCGGAACGAATTATGGACGAAGCGATCAAACAGGCGCTCGAAAAGAAAACAGTGCAGGAGCTGTCGTAGCCGCCAAGGGAGAGCAACGATGGGTTTGAAATGGGATCAGGCTGCGGAGCTCGCGGACGTATTGATTGAAAACCATCCGGGTCTCAACCCGTTGCAGGTCCGCTTCACGGATCTGCGGCAATGGGTGATCGATCTCGATGAGTTTGGTGATGACCCGGATTCTTCCAGCGAAAGCAAGCTCGAGGCCATCCAGATGGCATGGAATGAGCTTTATTTGGAAGAGATTGAATCTGAATAGTTGGCGGCTTTTAGCCGTCTGATTAACAAGGAGGAAGGGGCGGTGGATGTAAGCGGTGTAAAGGGCGAATCGGGAGGCAAGATGCAGGAAAAGGAAACATTGGACGAGAAGCTGCCAGGATTGTTCGAACCTGACACGCTTTTACCGATTCAGTATTTCGAGGCGATGCGGCGGAAGCATCTTCTGGAAGGTGAAAAGCGCCTGATCCTTAGCGTGCTTGAAGATGCTGTCGAGTGTTACATGAAGTGTATTGACTCGGCCACCAACAAGGGCCAGCGGCTGTTCCGCGACGCTGATGACTGGATAAATCTGGAGGACAAGCGCTGGGTGTTCTCCTTTGATAACGTTTGCGAGATGCTCGATATCGAACCGGAATACCTGCGCCGTGGGCTCCGGCTGTGGAAAGAGCGCAAGCTCGTGCTGATTGCAGAGCGGGCGGCGACGGTCACGCAGGTGGTTGCCGAGCCCGAGGAAGCGGAAGCTGCGGATGACAAAATCGTGGCGCCGGCGATGGCCACATTCGACAAACCGATGCCCATGCCGCTTCGCGTCGAGCGTATTTCAAAAACCAAGCGGGTCCAGGTGAGCGCGGGACGCAAGGTGGCGAAGCTGAATAAAGCTCGTGCCTGAGAAGCGCGGCGCATCCCAATGCGAACGAAGGCGGCCCTTGATTGGCCGCCTTTGTTTTTCCATCCGAGCCATCCGTGTAGCAAGTGGTATACAGGTTTGAATTATATTCCGCTTGGACTATGGGTACCTGGCGCAAAAATTCAGGAAGAACGCGGCGTTTATTCGGCATTTTAAATGCTTCTTATAATGTTGGGAAAAAAAGTGGAAGAAATGGAGTCGTCCGGTTGAGCAATTCCACGCCCCGCCAGTACAGCAGGGTGTTGGTGGAAGGCATGCTGGCAAGCCGATGAATCGCCGGACGGCGGTGGGCCATTAGAGGTCCTAAAAATGACAAATCGACGTTCTCTGACGGCGCTGGTCTTTCTAACTGCGATTCTCTGCGCGGTCGCCTCCGCCGCATCGGCGCAGGTCAACTCGACTTGGCAAAAGCCGGCGGTTACCAGCTACAACAGGTTGCCTTCAAGCAGCCGCCTTATATGCGACAAGGACGGCAATAACTGCCAGATACATCCATATTTTCAACCCGGCAGCTATATCCCGCCAGTCCAAGATCCTTGGTACTACGGCAACTACATCAAGTCGTATGGATATCCCAATTACTGGAGCTTTTATGTTCCGCCGTTTCGTTAAACCAGGAAATTAGACTGCTTCGGACGGAGATTATATCCGTCTTAAAAGAAAAACGCCCCGGAAGATCCGTCCGGGGCGTTTTTTATGGGGCGCGGGAGAGTCAAAGCGAAGGGTAGCCGGATGATAATCCGACCCCCGAAGCATCAAGCCTCTTTTCCCCAGCGGTTTCGCCCGTTAATAACTCACCGGCTGAGCGGCTGGAGCTTACCGATGGGCCGCGGTCGCGCTGCCTTCGCGCGGGCGCAGAATCGCCGGTATCGGAAGCGTCGGGTCACTGCGCCGGTTGCGCGTGAAATCCGCCATCGCACGATCGATCTCCTTGGGCCATTTTCGCTTCTGCTCATCGTGAATTTTCACGCTGAAGCGGCCGATGCGATCGATTTCGATCGTGACCGTCTCACCGTCCTGTATCGGTCCGATCTGCTGATGGTTGGTGCCGCACGAGATAATATCGCCCGGCTCCAGCGTGCTGATCGACGAGCCGTAGGCCACCAAATCGGCGGGCGCGTGCTCCATGTCACTGGTGTTGTAATTGTGACGCGGCTGGTCGTCGTTCCACATCCGAATCTGTAACTGGCCGGGATTCGGAATCTCGTCGCGAGTGACGATCCACGGACCATGCGGCGCAAAGGTATCGAATGATTTGCCGATGAAGCCGACGTTGTCGCCCAGTCCGCGCGCCGAGATGTCCATGAAGCAGGTAAACCCGAAGACGTGGTTCATCGCATCCGCCGAGCTGACGTTCTTTGCGCGGCGTCCGATCACCACCGCAAGTTCGGCCTCGTGATGGAACACGTTGGCCTGCTGCCGGGGCAACTCGACCGTGCCGCCCGGATCGAGCACTGCGGTCGGGGATTTCAGAAACAGCGCGAGCGGACGGATCGGGGTTTTGGTGCCCTCGTAGAAATTCCCAATCGCGCACAAAATTTTGCCTGGTCGCGGCAATGGTGCTCGCAAGTGGACGCTGCTGAGCGGCACGCCGCCCGATTTTGCGGCCTGCTCGAACGCGGGCCGCAGACGATCGAATTGCGCGATAATCTCCGGCATCCGTTCGTGCGGCCGCAGCTTCATCACTTCGTCACCGGCGGCTTGGCTGACGTCGACGATCGATTTATCTTCGATCACCAATCCGGGCCGATATTCATTGAACAGCGCTAGCTTCATAAAGTCCTCCGTATGCTTTCGTGGCCGCGTCCGCCACGCGCGAGTCGGGTTTGAAATCCTGACGAGATGACATTTACTGCGATACGCGGCAAGTTGCCATCGAATTATTCAATGCTGCTGGCTCTGACCGCGGAGCTACCGCTAGAATCCGGTAGGGAATGAGGGTCGCGGCAGCATTCGAGAAAAGACTGGCTGAACCCTATCCGGTATTCGCAGAACATTCGGAGTGACGCTGCATAAGATGCCACTGGTTACACCTGAACACGAAGAGATCCGCCGGTCGGTGCGCGAATTCGTCGAGCACGAAATCAAGCCGATCGCCAACGACCTCGACCGCCGCGGCGAAGATATTCCCGATCACATACTCGCGAAGATGGCCGAGCTCGGCTATTTCGGAATCATTTTTCCGCCCGAGGACGGCGGCTTGGGACTCGATTACATCTCGATGGCGATTGTGACCGAGGAGCTGTCGCGCGGATGGCTGTCGGTCGGATCGGTGATGACGCGCAATCTGATCACCGGATCGCTGATTCGAGCGGCGGGGACACCCGATCAAAAGCGTAATTTTCTGCCGAAGCTGGCGCGTGGCGAGATGCTGTCGGCGGCGGCGTTTACCGAGCCCGATGGCGGTTCGGATACCGCTTCGTTCAAGACCCGCGCGGTAAAACGTGGCGATGGATACTCGCTGTCCGGTGCGAAGATGTGGTGTACCTTCGCCAATCGCGCCCATGTGCTGACGGTGATGGCCCGCACCGATCCGGATCCGGCCCGCAAGCATCGCGGACTGTCGCTCTTTCTGTTCGAGAAACAGCCGGGCGATCAGTTCATGCCGCCGCAACTGGCGGGTGAGCCAATCCCGACTGTCGGTTACCATGGGATGCGCAGCTATAGCCTGAGCTTCGACGAGGCTTACGTGCCCGCCACCAACCTGATAGGCGGCGTCGAGGGTCGCGGGTTCTATCAGTTGATGGCCAGCTACGAGGAAGCGCGTATTCAGACCGCTGCGCGCGCCGTCGGTGTGGCGCAGGCGGCCTACGAAGCGGCGGTCCGCTATGCCCATGAGCGAACGCAGTTCGGCGAACCGATCGGCAACTTCCAGGTGATTCGGCACAAGCTGGCCCACATGGCGATCGATTTGGAGGCTGCGCGTCAGCTCGCGTATCACGCGGCATCGCAAAAGGACACCGGCAAGCGCTGCGATTTCGAAGCCGGCATGGCGAAGGTGTTCGCGGCTGAGATGGCCGAGCGGGTGGCGCGCGAGGCGATGCAAATCCATGGCGGCTACGGCTACTCGATGGAGTTTGATGTGCAGCGATATTGGCGCGACGCGCGCGTGCTGTCGATTTTCGAGGGCACCAATGAAATCCAGCTCGAAGTGATCGGCCGGCGCATCATGGAGCAGGGCTGAGCCGAAGGGGAGACTTATCCGCGATGTATGTTCTAAACCATGGCCGGTTCGTGATCCCGCGCACCGAGCTCAGCTATCCGGGCCATAGCCTGAAGTTGCATCAACACGCCGCCGATCCGGTGAAGTCGCCGGTGGATCTCGTGATTGCCGATCTTGAGGATGCCTGCCCCTACGAATTCAAGGGCGACCAGAGCCGGCGCGTGATGGTCGAGGCCTTCAACACGATCGATTTCGGTCACAAGGCCATCGCGTTCAGGCCCAACGGTATTCATTCGAAATTTTTCAACGGCGACGTGGAAGCGCTGATGCTGGGGGCGCCGAACCGCTTTCACGGCATCGTGATTCCGAAGGTGCGCGATGCCGAAGACGTGATTGCGGTGGCCTCGCTACTCGACAATCTGGAGCGGCGCGGTGGTTGGACTCATCGGGTGCAGATCGAGGCTCTGATCGAAACTCCGCAGGGGCTGATCAAAGCTTATGAAATCGCGCGTGCCTCGGATCGCATGTGCGGTCTCATATTCGGCATCGCGGATTTTGCGGCATCGCTTGGGGTGAGCGAGATCGTCGAAGATCAGAACCGGAATTTTTTGTACGCCAAGCAGGCCATGGTGGTCGCGGCCAAGGCCGCCGGACTGCACGCGATGGACAATGTTTACCTGCGCTTGTGGCGCAAAGGCGATGCGCCCGATCGGGTTGCGGAAATCGAACGCGGACTGCGGGAGAAAAACCTGGGCGCGGCGAAGCTGGGGATGGATGGCACCTGGGTAATCCATCCGCAGCAGGCGGAGATTGCGAACAGTTGCTTTACGCCTACCGCACAACAGATCGATCGCGCACGCCGCACGCTGCGGCTGTATCATCAAAAGGGCGGCGGCGCGATGGCGGATCCGGACAGCGGCGAGATGATCGACGAGGCGACCGTGAAAATCGGCCTGATGGACCTGGCGAAAGGATCGCAGGCCGGGATGGTACCGATGCCGGAGCTGCATGAATGGTCCGAAAAGAGCAGGGCGGTCACCGGCTACGATATTTTGGAGCTGATGCGCCGCGTGGCCTGAGCCGACCGTGGGCCTTACGCCGCCTTCAGGCTCTGCTCGAAAAACGGCCACTGCGCGCTGCCGTTGGCCTTCATGACCGACGCCATCTGTGGTGGAATCCACTCGATGACCGCCGGCTGAAAATTCGTACGCGCCTTGATGCGCGCGAACCATTCGGTGACGCGCGGACGATCCCGCCACATGGCCGCGAGGCCCAGCATCTCGAGCCGGTTCACGTAGGGGGTCAGCGAAACGTCGGCGAGGGTGTACTGATCGCCGCAGAGCCATCGCGATTCGCCGAGCGCCGTTTCCATGTCGGTTAACAGCTTGTCATGGAATTTGATCGCGTCCTTTACGTCGGGAGCTTCGAGCCCTTTGTGTACCCACACACGTTTGCGTTGGCGAAAGACCGGATCGCGCGTGTTCTGCAGATAAGTTTCGATCTCGGCGGGCGCCATCTTGAGTACCGTGTGACGATGGAACAGCGCGAAGGTGATCGCCGCGCAACAGATGTGCAGGCTCTCGTCCACCAGCTTGGTCCATAGCCGCATCTGGGCGCGCCCGAAAGCATCGTCGGGCCGCAGCGGCCGCGCCGGAAATGCCTCGTCCAGGTATTCGTCGATCACGGTTGATTCGCGGATTACCTTGCCATCATGAATCAGCGTCGGCACCACTGCCTTAGGATTTAGTTTGAGGTAGGCCGGGTCGAACTGCTCGCCCTTGAGGATATCGACAAAATTACCTTTCCATTCGAGTTGCTTTTCGTGCAGAACGAGCCTGACCTTGGCGGCGCACACCGAAGTGCTGTGATGATAAAGTTCGAGCATCGCGAGTTCCTTTTCGATGAGTTTGGTTAGGCGAAGTCGTAAGCGAGCATCGCCATGTTCCTGCGCGCTGACGGTTACGTCAGTGCCGATCGACCGACCGGTAGCGCTCCGCCACCTGCGTCCAATTGAGATGTTCGAGAAAGGCTGTCACGTAAGCCGAGCGATCCTTGTAATCGACAGACCACGCATAATCCGCCACCGCGCAGACTATCAGGGGGTTGGCGCCTATCCATCCGCCGCCGTTGACGTTTCCAAGCGCCGCATTGTGCCAGCGATCGTCGTATGGATCGTACTCCAGTACGGCCCAGGCCTCGGCGATGCGCGCACATGCGATGAAATCATTGCGCCAGCTTTCGATCGATCCCATATGCTCATTCATGTTGGCCAGCACATAGGATGATGGCGCGGCCGGCTTGGAAACAAGATTGCGAAAATAAAACTCATGCAGCAGGACTGAGTTTGCGGCGGTAACCTGATCGCGGCGCAGACGCGCATATTCGGCGTCGGCGTCGGGATCGCGCGAGGCGCTGGCGAGCGATTTCTCGATTGCGAGCAGGTTCGCAAAAGCTGTGCGATAAACTGCATAGCTCTGTTCCAGTTGCGGCCTGGACAGAAAGCCGGGCACTTCCACCGGGTTGAGCGGCGCGAGCTGGCGCGGCTGAAATCCTGGCTGATGCTTAAGCAATCCCTCGAAAGAAAGACCGCTTTCCCGCGGCGCGGGAATCGCGGCTGCAATCGCGTTCCCGGCACCCGCGGTCGTAGCGATCAGCCCGGCCTGCAGCAGCGTGCGGCGTGAAATCGGCATTTGATTCTTTAGCAGGCGGCCGAAAAAAAAGATTTTCATCGCCTGCGCACTCACTCCCCGCTAGGGAACCGGCGCGGCGCTCAGCAGCCCGGCGGTCTCGTCGAATCCCAGCATCAGATTCAGGTTCTGGATCGCCTGCCCGGCGGCGCCTTTGCCGAGGTTGTCGATCGCGGTCAGGATGCACAGGGTTTGCGATCGTTGATCGAGCACGAAAGCGATTTCGCAGAAATTCGTCGCGCGGACGTTGCGTAGTTCCGGCAACTCGCCAGCTTTGAGAATCCGGACGAAGCGCGATTTTGCGAAGCTGGCCTCGTAAGCGGAACGGACGTCGTCGTCGCCCAGGCCCGGACGCGGGCGGGTGAAGATCGAAGTCAGGATGCCGCGGGTGACGGGCAGCAGATGCGGGACGAACAGCACTGCCGTCTCATGGCCCAGCGCCGCGCCGATCTCCTGCTCGATTTCCGGCGTATGCCGATGGGTGCCGACCTTGTAGGCGCGAAAATTCTCATTGACCTCGGCGAACAGTTGCTCGACCGAGGCGGCGCGGCGCGCGCCCGTGGTGCCGGACTTCGCATCGATAATGATCCCTGATGGTTCTATCAATCCGCGTTTGATCAGCGGAATCACTCCGAGCAGCGCACCGGTCGGATAGCATCCGGGATTCGCCACCAACTGCGCTTCGCGCAGTTCATGGCGATGGAATTCCGTCAGGCCGTAAACCGCACGCTTAAGCAGCGCCGGCGCGGAATGTTCGGAGCCGTAAGTGACGCGGTAGGCGGCGGAGTCCTTGAGCCGGAAATCGGCTGATAAATCGACCACCCGGGTCCCGTGCTCAACCAGCCTGGCAATGATCGGAGTGCCGATTTTTTCTGGCAGACAGGAAAGCACGGCTTCAGCGCGATCGCCGATTAAATCCGGCCGCAGCTCTTCAAACGGCGGCAAATCGAGACCGCTTAGATGGCGGTAAACCTCGGCCACCTCGCGGCCCGCGTAATGCTCCGAAGTGAGCAAACTCGGTTCAAGCGAAGGATGGTTCGCGAGCAGGCGAACCGCTTCGATACCCGCGTAGCCCGAAGCCCCTAGAACCGCAACTTTAACGCGCCCTTTCGAAGCCATCAGAGAAATGCACAACCTCCACGCTTACGTTATCGAAGTACCACGAATCGGCGCTCCGGACCAGTTCGGACTGGGCTTCATTGGAACTTGCCTGGCTTTACCGCCGCGTGAAAAGACCGGTCTCAGTTGGAGATCGTCAGGGTGGCACCACGATCGCTTCGTCGGGCAGAAAGCTTTCCAGAATCGCGATTCGATCCTTAATCCGCCAACGGCCGTCGAGCGCCACCAGATGGTCTTCGAGCACGCACGTCATGTGCAATTTCGTGCGGCCCTCGGCATCGGTGTGATAGATGATCAAATTCGATTTTGCGATCGCATTCCGATCACTGGGAAATTCGACCATCACGTTCGAGAGCATCCGCGTTTCCCGGAAGCGTTCGTAATGCCAGTGGTCGGTGATCACATTCGTTCGATAGATTAGGCGGCTCTTGTTATCGTCGATCACGTGAACCGGCAGCTTGCGTTCATGATTATCGCGCGGAATCAGGCGGTAAGTGCCGTCGTCGGTGAACTCCTCGACGAAGCGCTTGATTTCGAAGTCGTCGAGCATCCGGCACAGGCGAAACAGATACGCGACCACCGCTTCCTTCTTCAGTAGATAATCCTGATCCACTTGCAGCGACGAATCTCCGGCCATGCTTTTCTCCATCGTTGGATGCCGTTGCGGCTACGGGATGCCGTCCCCGTTACGCCGTCATCGCCTCGACCCAGCCCTCGTAAAAGCCGCGCAGCGAGACTTCGTCGGTCAGGTCGCCCTCGCCAGCCTCCAGCTTGCCGCGCAGCAGAATCGTGCCGGTATAGCGCGCGGGTGCGCCGGCCTGCGCCGCTTCCATCACCAGCTTGTCGTCGAGCGAGGCGACCCCGGCGATGCCGAACTGCGCGCTCACCACCAGCGCCCGATGGCGTTTGATCTCCTCGCTCTCGCCCTTGACGGCAAGATTGTAGGTGATCACATCGACCGCTTCGTGGCCGCGCGGAATCACCTGTCGAACGGTCAGAATGTCCTCGATCTGGAGCAGCATCGTGTTCGGAAAAATATCCGATACATAGTTCCAGCCCTCGCTGCGGCTGAGACACGCGGTCAGTGGCAGATCCTTCAACGGATCCCAATCGGTGGCGCGGGTTACCGGCCATTGCAGCAGACCGTGGCCGTGGCCGAACTTCGCACTTTTACCGACTCCCGGCTGATACGCGTAATTGCTGCGATCGAGCATGATCGGCATATGCAGCAGGCCCGGATGATACCCATCGATGGTGTTTTCGACGAACAGCTTCCAGTTGGCTTTGACGTGATAGCGCTGGAAACCCATGAACTCGACGTCGCCATCGTGCATGATCTCGCGCGCGTAGGCGGCAAATCCTCCGAGGTATTGTTCGAGCGGCGCGATCGATCTGTCGTAGGAGGCGTAGATCAAGCCGGCGAAGGTCTCGACCCGCGGCAGTTCGGGAAGCGAGTAGTTTTCCTTCACGAAGGAGGGCCCATAACCCTGCGACAGCGGCACGCCGATGAGGCGCCCATCGAGCGCGTAGGTCCATTGATGGTACATGCACTTGAAGGCTTGCGCGCTGCCGCACGAGCTACGCACCAGCTTGGTGCCGCGATGGACGCAGACGTTTTCGAACACCCGGACTTTGCCGGCCAGGTCGCGCACCACGACCACTGGCGCCTCGCCGATATAAGTGGTTTTAAAGTCGCCGGGATGGGGAATTTCCAGTTCGAGGCCGACCAGAATCCACAGGCGGCCAAAGATCTTTTCGATTTCCATCCGATAGATCTCGTGATCTGAATGGACCCGATGATTCACCGCGACCACGCTGCCGTGAGAATTACGGGTGACGTAGCTGGCCGGATCGGAACCGTTCGCGCCGTTGTGCATCAGCTTTTCCTCCGCAAGGTTAGCCTACCGCTTGGCGCCAACGTACCGCGAAGTGGGGATTGCGGCAAACTCCGGCCGCCAGGCGGCCAATGCAAAGCCTCTGACCGGAAGGATAGTTGAGAGCGATATCCATCAAACGTAAAACGCCCGGCGAACCTGAGGTCCGCCGGGCGATCGGAGTGCGTGACTTGAAACAGCTTTAGCGCTTGCTGTACTGCGGGCGTTTGCGGGCCTTGTGATGCCCATACTTCTTGCGTTCCACCTCGCGTGGATCGCGCGTGAGCATCCCGTTTTTGCGCAAGGTCGGCCGCAGGGTCTCGACCGCTTCCAGCAGGGCGCGCGAGATGCCATGTCGAACAGCATCCGCCTGGGCCGATACGCCGCCACCCGCCACGCTGACCAGCACGTCGTATTGCTCGCGGGTTTCGGTTACCTCGAACGGTTCCATGATCCGCATGCGCGAGGTATCGCGCGGAAAGTAATCTTCGAGCTTGCGTTCATTCACGGTGACCGTGCCGCTGCCGGGCAGCATGCGAACCCTGGCAACCGCAGTTTTGCGCCTGCCAGTGGCCCAGATCACGTTTTTCCTATCTGCCATGCCTATATGACCTCGGAAATGGGCTTCTGCGCGCTGTGCGGATGATCGGTGCCGCGGTAAACCTTCAACTTGTTGAAAAGTTGATGGCCAAGGCGGTTCTTCGGGAGCATCCCGCGCACGGCCAGCTCGATCAGCCGTTCCGGGCGGCTCTCAAGCATTTTGCCCGCACTGGTGGTACGGATTCCGCCGGGATAGCCGGTATGGCGCTGATACAGCTTGTCCCTCGCCTTGGCGCCGGTGAGCTTGACCTTGGCGGCATTGACCACCACCACAAAGTCCCCGGTATCCTGATGAGGGGTGTATTCGGGACGATGTTTACCGCGCAGAATACTCGCGACGCGCGACGCGACTCTGCCTAGTGGCCGTCCGTTCGCATCGACCAGCACCCAATGCCGCGCGATCAATCCCTGCTCGCGCGATACGCTTCTGGTCTGTTCGGTCAGTTTCAAGTCTGATTACCTGTTGCGTTCCAAATTCCGCAGAATTGTTGGCGGGGCCGATGGGATTTGAACCCACGACTTCCGACGTGACAGGCCGGCGTTCTAACCGGGCTGAACTACGACCCCGCGAAACATCCTTTGTTACATTTTTGAGGCGGCCGAGCAACCTTGCGGCCATTCCCGCCGGCCATTCCCGCCCCGATATGGTACCGATGCGCGCGTTAAAGGCCAACCGCCTTGATAATCGACCTTATCGGTAAAGCACGGCAAAATTCGATCTGGAATTGAGATCCAACATACGGCATACTGAAATCCAACCGAAACTTTGTGCATACGCCGCATCTTTTTAAGTTCTCACCCCGCTAACCGACGGGATTTAACATTTACGTTGTTGACCCGTTGATGCAGGTCTGAAGTAGCTCCTCCATGTGGATCGTCAGTTTTGCATTGCGCCGGCCGCTTACGATCGGGGTGATGGCGCTGCTGATGATGGTGCTCGGCGCGCTCTCCTTCGAGCGCATGAACGTCGACATCTTCCCCGCGATCGACCTGCCGGTGGTGGTCGTCATCTGGAATTATCCCGGTCTATCGCCGGTTTCGATGGAACGCCGGATGGTGATCATCAGCGAGCGCACCTTCTCGACCGTGGTCAACGGCATCGAACACATGGAGTCCGAATCGCTGCCGGGAATTGGTTTGATGCGGATTTATTTTCAGCCCGGAGCTTCGATTGCCGGTGCGATCGCGCAAATTAGCGCCGCCAGCGCCAGTCTCGTCCGCATCCTGCCGCCCGGCACCCAACCCCCGCAGATTGTCGATTACAACGCCGCCAATGTGCCGGTGGCCCAGTTAAACGTCTCCAGCGACACGCTTTCCGAGCAGGAACTGTTCGATTACGGGCTTAATTTTATCCGCGTCCAGCTCTTTACGATCGAAGGACTGTCGTCGCCCGCACCGTTTGGCGGCATGAGCCGGGCGGTGATGGTTAACCTCAATCCGGCGGCGCTTTATGCCACTGGGTTGTCGCCGGCCGATATCTCCACTGCATTAAGCGAGACCAACGTCGCGGTGCCCGCCGGCACGATCAAGATCGGCAATCGCGAGTACAACGTCGAGGTCAACGGAGAACCTGGCCGGGTCGACGAATTCAATCGCATGCCGGTCAAGGTGGTGGGCAATACGCCGATCTATCTGCGCGACGTGGCGCCGGTCACTTATACACATACGGTGCAGACCAATATCGTGCGCGTGGACGGCAAGCGCGCCACCTTTTTGATGATCCTCAAGCACGCGGCGGCCTCGACCCTGACCGTGGTCGATCAGGTCAAGGCCCGCATCCCGGATATTCTCGCCACTGCGCCGAAAGGGCTGAAGCTGTCGCTGGGCTTCGATCAATCCATCTTTGTTCGCGCGGCGTTGTGGGAAGTGGTGCTGGAGGCGGGAATCGCGGCCGCCCTGGTCTCGCTGATGGTGCTGATCTTTCTGGGATCGCCGCGCTCGATGCTGATCGTGATCGTCTCGATCCCATTGTCGATCCTGACCGGTATCCTCGGACTCAAGCTATGCGGCCAGACCATCAACATCATGACGCTCGGCGGACTGGCGCTGGCGGTCGGGATGCTGGTGGACGATGCCACCGTCGCGATCGAGAACATCCATCGGCACCATGCGATGCACAAGCCGCTGTTGGCGGCGATCATCGACGGCTCCAACGAAATTGCCGCCCCGGCGCTGATCGGCACGCTCTCGATCTGCATCGTCTTTTTTCCGGTCGTGCTGCTCTATGGGGTGGCGCGCTTTCTCTTCACCCCGCTCGCGCTGGCGGTGGTTTTCTCGATGCTCACCTCGTATCTGCTCTCGCGGACGCTGGTGCCGGTGATGTCGCGCTATCTGCTGCCGGAAAGCGCCGAAGAAGAAGTGGCGCGCGGCTTCTTTGGCCGCTTCAACCATGCCTTCAATCACGGCTTCGAACGCTTCAGCCTCGCGTACCGCCATGCGCTCGGTAAGTTCATCGCCCGGCGCGGCTTTTCGCTGGTATGCGTTGCGATCCTGATAATCGCTTCGATGTTCCTGATCAGGATCGTGGGCGAGGATTTTTTTCCGCAGGTTGACGCCGGCATGATGCGCATCCATCTGCGCGCGCCGATCGGTACGCGGGTCGAGGAGACCGAGCGGATTTCGGATGACATCGAACGAGACATCCGGACCATTGTGCCGGCCGGCGAGCTGGATTCGATCAGCGACAATATCGGCATTCCGCTCTATTACAATCTCGGCTTTTACCAGACCGACAGTATCGGCCCGCAGGACGCCGATCTGCTGATCGCGCTCAAGCCGAATCATGCTTCGACTGCGGTATACCAGAATCGAATTCGACGGCAACTGGCGCGCGATTTTCCTGACGTCGAGATCTATTTTCAAGCCGCCGATATCGTCAGTCAGGTGCTGAATTTCGGCCTGCCGGCGGCGATCGATGCGCAAATCTCCGGCAACGATCTGCAATCCGATCACCAAATTGCCAGCCGCCTGCTGGAACGGATGGCGGTGATTCCGGGAATCAAGGACGTACGAATTGCCGAGCCGTTGGATTATCCCACCTACTTCGTCGATGTGGATCGCGCCAAGGCGCTGCAAATGGGCGTCACCGAGGCGCAGGTGGCGACCACGCTGCTGACCTCGTTGTCCTCCAACACGCTGCTGGGCAGCAACTTCTGGCTCGATCCAGCAAACGGCGTGCAATACAGCGTGCTGGCGCAAACTCCGCAGCACCTGCTGAGCTCGCTCGGCGAGCTGGCGAATACCCCGGTCACCTCCACGCAGGTCGATGGCGCCCCGGCGAGCGCGCAGTTTCTCGGCAACCTGGCGTCGATTCATCAGGGGGTCGAGCCCGCGGTCGTCAACCATTACACCGTGCAGCGCGTGATGGACGTCAATGCCGGGGTGGAGGGTCGCGACCTCGGCGGCACCACCGCTGCGGTGCAGGACGCGATCGCCGCGCTCGGCACGTTGCCCAAGGGCACCAAGGTTACGATTCGCGGCCAAAGCGACGCGATGAGTCAGTCCTTCACCAGTCTGGGCGAGGGCCTGATTCTAGCGGTCATTCTGGTTTACCTGCTGATGGTCGCGAACTTTCAGTCGTGGGCCGAACCGTTCGTCATTATGCTGGCGGTTCCGGGCGCGTTCGCCGGCGTGCTCTGGATGCTGGTGCTGACGCATACGACGATCAATGTCGAGTCGCTGATGGGCGCGATCATGGCGGTCGGCGTAGGCGTCGCTAATGGAAATCTGGTGGTGATCTTCGCTAATGAGTTGCGTGAGAAGGGATATAGCGCGTCAGCCGCGGCGATCGAGGCCGCGCGTATCCGCCTGCGTCCGGTGCTGATGACCGCGCTGGCGATGATCCTCGGGATGCTGCCGATGTCGATGGCGCTGGGCAGCGGCGCCGAGCAGAACGAACCGCTCGGACGCGCCGTGATCGGCGGCCTGCTCATCGCCACCCTGATGACGCTGTTCGTGGTGCCGGCCGCGTACTCAATCCTAAGCGGCGACGTTATCGGTAAGCATCAGCGCGACGCCGAAATCGAAGCGATCATGCTCCCCGGCGCATGAAGCCGGGTTCATATAAGGTCAGTTTCAGGTAAGGTCAGGTTCAGTGGCAGAGCATCGCGAGGATTCCCAGTTAGACTCAGCGTCCCAACCATCACGGCTGTTCTACGTCGGTTGGGTGCTGGCCGTTATTGCGGTTACCGCGCTCACAGCCGGCCTCGTGATGGCGCGCGAGTTCTGGATCGGACGGCAGACCAACGACCTCAAGCAAGCCGCGGCGCAGGGACGCCGCGTGCTGGTTATCCGTGCGATGCGGTCGGCCGACCGCCGCACGATCGAGTTGCCCGCCAGCACCCGCGGCTATATCGAAACTCCGGTATACGCGAAAGTAGCGGGCTATCTGAAGGCGATTAAGGTCGATAAGGGTGATCGGGTCAGGCGCGGCCAGGTGATCGCGCTGCTCGAATCGCCGGAACTCGATCAGGAAGTGGCCGACGCTCGCGCCAAGTATGAAATCGCTCAGCTAACCGATCGCCGCAACCAGCGTCTGCGCATCGAGCAGGTGATCTCGCAGCAAACCGCCGATGAATCGAAATCCGCGATGCTCTCGGCGCAAGCCGCGCTGCGGCAGTTCGAAGCGATGCGCGCGTACAAGACCATCACCGCGCCGTTCGATGGAATCGTCACCGCACGCTACGTCGATCAGGGTGCGCTGGTGCCGCAGACCACCACTCCGGCGGCCGGCGCGATGCCGGTAATCGCAATGGCCACCCTGAAACCGATGCGAGTCTATGCCGACGTGCCGCAGAGCCTCGCGCCGTTTCTCCATAATGGCGACCCAGCCATCGTTACCGTGGCCGAATTTCCGCAGCAGGACTTCAACGGCAAGGTGACGCGCCATCCCGAGGCGCTCAACGCCGCGACGCGAACCATGTTGGTCGAGGTCGATCTGCCCAATGACGATCTGACGCTATACCCGGGAATGTATGCGAAGGTGGCCTTCACGGTCGGGATGCCGGTCGGGGTGCCGATGGTGCCCGACGATGCGCTGGTGTTCCACAACGGCAAAGTCTACGTGCCGGTGGTGCGCGACAATCGGATGCGGCTGAGCGAAGTGACGCTCGGCTATGACGATGGGCAGACGGTCGAAATTCGTAAAGGCGTCGCGGCAGGCGATTTAGTGGCGATCAACGCGGGGCAGGCCGCTCGCGACGGCGAGCCGGTACAGCCGATACTGCGCCAGCCGGGATCGGGATCGTAAGCGAGCCCGGCGGAGGGCAGGCCGCCTCGGCTCATGGGTCGTCTCGCGCGGCATCGTTATACACCGTCTGATCGAAGAACGATCGCGTATCCACCACAGTTCCCGATCGGTCGGGTTCCAGCTATTCTGACTCGACGGTGCGCCCCGTTAGCTCAGATGGATAGAGCACAGGATTCCTAATCCTGGGGCCGTGGGTTCGAATCCCGCACGGGGCACCATCCAGAATCGCAATTCCCCGCAACAGTACCTTCAACAGATTTCCACCTGAAGCAGCGCCGATAGCGAACTGCCGATTAGGTATTTCGCTGGCTGTTCACCCGACATTGTTCCCAGCGAGAAAATCTATGCAATGGATACATAGTTGTATCGGCGCAGATTTCAATAGATCGGATTATCTCGCTTAAACAGTTTAGAGCTAGGCTTTAGCCCGTTGCCTATGTATGGCGCGGCAATTGCTCACTTCCTGGTCATGCAGAATCACGGCAATTCAGCTATCACCTTGCTGAAACATGATCATCAGACGGTAAAAAAACTTTTTTCTGAGATTTCCTCTGGTAAGGGAGAGGCCAAGAAAAAGCAGGCAATCTTCGCGGAGATAAAACATGCTTTGGACGTGCATGCCGCTATTGAGGAAGAAATCTTTTATCCAGCAGTCAAAAAGGCGCGCTCAGAGCACGTACGAGATGAAGTCCGCGAAGGTTACGAGGAACACAAGCAGGTAAAAGGCCTTCTGACTGAGATTGCCGATACCAATGCAAGTGAAGAAAGTTACGACGCGAAATTGAAACTCCTCCAAGAAGACGTCGACCATCACGTTCACGAGGAGGAGACAAAAATGTTTCCGGATGCGACCAAGTACCTGGGCGAGAGCCGCTTATTGTCGCTGGGTTCACAACTCGAGCAGCGTAAGCAGCAGTTGGAGAAAAACCATCCTTCTTCGAAGAAATGAGGGGGCAAGGACGCAGGTGAAAGAGCGTTAGGCTGAGGTTGCCCCGATTGCGTAGACACTCGGGTTAGGCAGCCATCGGTTCATAATGACGACGCTCGAACTCAACCGGACAGAGATAACCGAGCGCCGAATGCCGGCGCTGGCGGTTGTAAAACAGCTC